>NZ_NXLS01000009.1 GCF_003364315.1 Helicobacter ganmani
GTGTCAAGTGCTTTTTTAAGAAATTTTTAATTTAATGTGTTTCTCTGCTTTTTTCTTTTTGTGTTTTGATTGCTTGAAAGTTCATTGTTTGCATTGTTTGTTCTTTGTTTCTTAAATATTTGAGAGGAGAAAATTTTTGTTTATTTTTTATGAAAATTTTATTGCAAAAAAGAGTAAAAGTGTAATAGAGATTACAAGAAAGAATGCAAAAAGATAAAATCTTATGGTAAGATTGTGGAATGAGATGAGGTTAAGTTTGAAAACCAAAGCCTATAACAAGGCTTCAATTTTTTGTTCTAAATCTTTAATTTTACTTTTGTATTTCTCGCTCTCTACACGATATTGTGAGTTACGCTGTTTGAGGGCTTTTACTTCATTACGCAAGGAAGTGATTTCATCGGTAAGAATATCAATGTTTCCCAAAGCTCTTTGAAGCTGTAATTGGTGTTTGCGGATTAAAATTTCAGCTTCTTGTAGTGTTAATTTCATCACGGCACTATTTTTTTCTTCTTTTTGGGCAACACTTTTATAAAAAAAGGTTTTTACTACCATAAACAAAACGAATAGAATAAATGCCGTTAAAAATAACCATTGTGTAAATTGTGCCATTTTATTTCCTTAAAAGTTATAATTTCCCTATACGACAGGTATGCCTACCACCTTCAAACACTCCCTCGCAAAAACTTTTTAAAATCTGTTCTACCATACCCTCCCCTACAACGCGTGCGCCTAAGCACAGCACATTTGCGTCATTATGTGCTCGGCTCATTGCAGCACTATAAGGCTCATTGCAGAGTGCTGCGCGGATACCTTTATGACGATTAGCAGCAATACTCATTCCAATTCCGCTTCCACAAATCAAAATTCCAAAACTTTTATCATTTTTCAAAACATTTTCACATAAGAGATTAGCAAAATCCGGATAATCCACGCGATTAGAATCGCTAGGTCCCAAATCCTCCACACTATGCCCCATTTCCCCTAATGTTTGAACCACAAAAGCCTTTAATGTAAATCCCGCGTGGTCGCTTGCGATAAAAAATTTCATTCTCTCTCCTATAATAGCAAGTTTATAATTGTCTGCACAGGCACAGAAATTATACTAGATAAAGGTGTGCTTAAGATAATCATTAACACCACCATACCCACCATTGGCGGCACTCTCTCAAACAATCTTGCAAAAAAATCATTCCGAAACATCAATCCAAAATAAGCAAGCACATTTGAGCCATCTAAGGGCGGAATTGGGATTAGGTTAAATACAGCCAAAACAACATTATAAATCAATAATTGTAAGAAAAAATAAATCACAAGCAGGGCAACAAAATTTGGATTAGAAAAATATTCAAAAAATCCCGCTAAGATTCCACCATTAAAGGCATAAATCAAAAGAGCGGTTAGAATCGCTAAGGCAAAATTATACGCCACACCTGCGATAGAAACCGCAAAAGCCCCAAAATATCCTCCTCTATAAATCACGCGGTCCATTCGCACAGGCACAGGTTTCGCCCAACCAAACAAAAAAGGCGCATTCACAAGGAACAACAAAGCAGGCAACAAGATAGAACCCACTAAATCTATATGTAGCAGCGGATTAATTTTCAACCTTCCCGCGTCTTGTGCGGTTGTATCGCCAAATTTGAGCGCAACAAAGCCGTGCATAATCTCGTGTCCTATAATTGCGACAAGCAGGGCTATAATCATTATAGGAATCTTAAAGCTAAGCGGTAAATCAAACATTATAGACTTTCCTTTGTATCTTACATTTCAGCATTTTGCGATTCTATGGTTTTGGAATTTTGTATTTGTTTTTCTAGGGATTCTATGCTTCTGCCAATGCGTTCCCAACGAATCTTAAAGTTATCATCCCAGCTAAAATAAACAAACCAAGGCTTGCCAATCACATATTTATAGCTCACCGCGCCCCAAAAACGCGAATCATTAGAATTGTTGCGATTATCTCCCATCATAAAGAATTCCTCTTCTTGCACTCGTGCAAAAAACGCAAGCTCGCCATTGGACAACTGCACTCTTTCCATACCAAGCGACTCGCCTTGTTGGGATAGAATCTCTAATTGAGTAAAGGCATCAGGAAACACATCTAAGTATTGCACGCCAGAATGTGTAGCCAAATAAGGGTCATAGTAAAAGGTTTTGCCTCTAAACTGCAAAGTTTGTGCCGCCTCGTCTTGATAAATAGAATCGCTACCGAAATGCACCCAAAGCCCTTTTTGTGTATAAAGCACCTCATCGCCACCTACAGCAACATTGCGCTTGACATAATGGATTTTGGGAGAATGGGGGTAACGAAAGATGACAATATCTCCACGTTTGGGACGCTCTCCCTCAAACAAGTGTCCATTACCCCTAAAATCGGGCAAAACTTTTAATTCAATCCACGGAATCGTGGGTGTTGGGATTCCATACGCAAACTTTTTGACAAACAAATTATCACCAATCAACATCGTATTTAGCATACTTCCGCTTGGAATCACAAAGGCTTGCGCAACAAAAAAGATAATGCCTAGCACAATAATAATCGTCCCCACCCAGCTATTGACAAACGCATAAAGTTTGATAAAGATTTTTTTCATTTCCTTTTTCCTCTAATGGTTTGCGCGAAGTTTTGCTGATTTTAAAGTGTTTTGAAGCAAAGAAGCAATCGTCATTGGTCCCACTCCGCCGGGCACAGGCGTGATGAATTCACACAAAGGTGCGACATTTTCAAAATCCACATCACCCACAATTTGCCCGCTTGGTAGCTTTGAGATTCCAATATCTACGACGATTGCACCTTGTTTTACCATTTCTTTGGTAATCAAATTTGGCTTGCCCACTGCAACACACAAAATATCTGCATTCTTTGTGTGTGCAATCAAATCTTGCGTGTAAATATGGCAAAGAGTTATCGTCGCATTTTCGTTTAAAAATAACGCTCCTAGTGGCTTGCCGACGATATTACTTGCGCCAACAATCACGACATTTTTGCCTTGAATTTCTATCTTATAATGCTTCAAAAGGCTCAAAACACCCATAGGTGTGGCAGGAACAAAGCCCGCAAGATTCGCAAAAATGCGCCCCATATTAAAAGGATGGAATCCATCTACATCTTTGTGTGGGGCAATTGCTTCTAGCACCGCGGTTGTATCAATATGCTTAGGCAAAGGCAGCTGCACTAAGATTCCGTCAATATTAGGGTTAGCGTTTAGCATTGTAATGGTTTGCAATAAAGAATCTTGTGCAATGTTTTCGGGCATTTCGTGTGTAATAGAATAGATTCCTGTGCGCTTACACGCTTTAGCTTTCATATTCACATAGCTTTGTGAAGCAGGGTCATTCCCCACCAAAATAACAGCTAAACCGGGAGTAATTCCCTTTTGGCTTAAAACACCCACTTCGGATTTAATTTCTGTTTCAATTTGTTGCGCAAGAGCTTTTCCATCTAAAATTTGCATTCATAATCGCCTTTAAAAAATAATTTTGTTATTATAATCAAAAAAAATTTCTAAAAGTTTAAGGCAACATTCGTGCAAAAAGTATTTAAAACTTTTTTGATTATCCTTAGCAGCTTTGGATTCCTTGCAAATGCGGAAGAAAGTTTTATTACGACTTTGGAATATGGCAAAATGCTTTATACCAACCCACGCGGAATCGGTTGCGTAGAATGTCATGGACGCTTTGGCGAGGGGCAACAAATCGCAAACTATATCCATAAACGCAAAGGCAAAACCCTGCAAGGTCCGCGTATCAACAATCTAAGCTTCAGAGAATTTGAAAACGCACTGCAAAAAACTAAAAAGGTAATGCCCAAATATTATTTAACCTCCAACGAAATTGAAGCAATCTACAAATACTTAGAATCCATTGAAAAACCGCAAGAATATTAACTTTTATAGCAAGATTCCGCTACTACATTCTTTGGAGTCGTTTTTATCCTTTGAAAAATCTTAAGGAATCGTGATTTTTGTCCTTGCAAAGCCTCATTAGACGACGAAGCAACATAACTTTGCATTATTTTCAGTTTGCCATTCCGTCATTGCAAAACTTGATTTATCAAGTCGTGGCAATCCATAATCTTGTATAAAATAGTAGGAATTATAAAAGAATAAAAAGACTTAGTAGATAAAACCTTCCTTAAGATACTTGCGGCACTTAAATGCTTAAAAGGCTCTGCTGTGTTCCCACCCTGAAGCATTATTCCAAGCACTTATCGCACAAGTCTCAAGAAAGGCGAATGGGATTATATTAGGTTTTTGCCAAAATTCAACTTAAGACTTGATTTTATATCCAACAATGCAAATAGAATCTTACCTTTAGGATTCTGCTTTCAAACGCATACTTTAAAAAATTCTTTATACCATTGGATAAAATTCTTGATTCCCTCTTGTATGCTTGTGTTGGGTTTATAATCTAAATCCTTTACTAAATCCTCTACATTTGCGTAAGTTGCCGGCACATCACCGGGCTGGAGTGGAAGCATATTTTTCTTTGCTACGACTCCAAGTTCTTTTTCAATGGCTTCAATGAAATCCATTAGTTTTATTGGATTATTGTTGCCGATATTATAAATTTTATAAGGAGCTTTGGAGCTGTGTGGGTCTGAATTAAGTCCGTTCCAAGTAGGATTTGGGGTTGCATTGTGGTCAAGCACGCGCACGACACCTTCTACAATATCATCAATATAAGTAAAATCTCGTAGCATTTGCCCGTGGTTAAAAACATCTATGGGTTTGCCCTCCAAAATCGCCTTTGTAAATAAAAACAAAGCCATATCTGGTCGTCCCCAAGGACCATAAACTGTGAAGAATCGCAAGCCTGTTGTTGGCAAACCAAAGAGATAAGAATAAGTATGCGCCATTAGTTCATTGCTTTTTTTACTTGCTGCATAAAGGCTAATAGGGTGATCCACATTATCGCTTGTAGAAAAGGGCATTTTTTCATTTAATCCATACACGGACGAGCTAGACGCATAAGCTAAATGAGCAATTCCAAACTGCCTGCAAGCTTCCAAAATATTCACGAATCCCACAATATTACTTTGTATATACGCATAAGGATTTACAAGAGAGTAACGCACTCCCGCCTGTGCTGCGAGATTACAAACTTTGTCAAATTTCTCATTCTTAAAGAGATTCATAAGATTCTCTCTGTCCTCTAATTCCAAACAAATAAAACGATAATTGGGGTATTTGCTGCTTTGCAAGAGTTGATTTTCTACGATAGAATCCTGTGCGATTCCAGCTTCTGCTAATCTGCCATATTTGATTCGCACATCATAATAATCGTTGATACAATCTAGCCCGACAACCTCATCTCCACGTTGAATAAGAGTCTTTGCTACAAAAGAACCGATAAACCCGGCTGTGCCTGTTACTAAAACTTTCATCGCATTACTTTATAAGCTTAAAATAATGTTTTAAAAACACTTGATTTGCAGTGCCTTTAAACTCGCATCTTCCTAACTCTTGTAGGCTTAATTCTATTGCATTGACAACCCAAGAAATCTCGCTAATATCAATCAACCCCATATGATTAATCCGAAAAATCTTGCCTTTTAAATTATCCTGCCCTCCTGCAATATTCACATTAAATTTATTTTTTAGAATCTTGCGCAATGTGTCGCTTTCTTCATCATAGACACAAGTTATAGAGAGTGCGGGTTTTGTTGGATAGATTTTTAATCCAATGCTTTGCATTGCCTCATTGCACGCAAGAGAGCGCGCTTTAGTTTGTTGATAAATTTTGTCCCAGCCTATTTCCTTTGCTTTTTGTAAAAAAGCGCAAAGTCCAATGATAATTGTTGTCGGTGCAGTCCAAGCTGTCGTATTTTTCACCTGATTTTTAAGCTCTGTTTTGAGATTAAAATAAAACCCCACATTGCGCTCTTCTATCTTTTCTATGGCGCATTGGCTTAATCCAATAATACTAAGACCCGGCGGAAGCATAAAGGCTTTTTGAGAGCCACCAATTAGTGCATCTACACAACTTACATCTAATTTTTCTACACCCATTGCAGTAATACTATCTACAATGACCATAATCTTTGGATTGTGATTTTTCACCGCTTTAGCAATCTCTTCATAAGAATGGCGCAACCCCCCTGCACTCTCGCACGCTTGAATACAAAAAGCGTCAATCTCTGGATTTTGTTTCAAGACTTCCAAAACAGACTCCACACTAGCAGGCGTATCCCATTCGTTTTTAATCTCTACATTTGGGATTCCAAAGGCTTTCGCAATCTTGCCAAATCTTTCCCCAAACTTGCCGCTATTAATGCTTAAGAGTTTCTTTTGACACAAGGAAGTAACGCAAGCCTCCATTGCTCCACTTCCAGAGCTTGCAAGCAAGAGAACTTCCGGCATTTGAATCACTTCTTTTAAAAGCATACGCGTAGTTGCAAAAATCTCTTCAAATTCTGGGGTGCGATGGTGGATTGTAGGCTCACTCATCGCAACGCGCACAAACTCTGGCACAGGAGTAGGACCGGGGGTAAAAAGTAACATTCTTTTATCCTTTTTAAAAAATTGCGCAATTATAACGAAAATTTTATTATATCCATCTTTGTTAGATTGCGTTTTCTAAGTCATTGCGTCCTTTACAAAGTCTCTTTAGGAGCAGTAGCAATCCATAGCTTTGCATTATTTTAAGTTTGCCATTACGTCATTGCGAGAATCGTTCGCGATTCTTGGCAATCTATAATTTTTTACTCACCTTTGATAATTCACTTTTTACTTTGATTAAGGATAAACTAACGAATCGCTAGGTACGCTCCTAAGCTATCTTGTGTCCAAGTAGCCTGCTCTTTTTGGAACTTCTGATAACTTTCTAATACCTTTTTAAAGTCTGCATTTTTGGCACTTTCCTCCTCTAGCACCACCGCAAGCGTCTTTTTGAATCCCTCAATCACTTCAGGAGGAAATGTGCGCACTTTTGCGCCCTCTTTTTTGAGAGTTTCTAAAGCTTTGGCATTATAAAAACTCCCCATTGCGGTCATTTGCATATGTGCTTCACGACTTGCAACCTCCAAAATTGCTTGAACCTCTTTAGAATAACTCTCCCATTTCTGCTTATTAAAAACAAATTCCGTAATAGAACCTGCTTCCTGCCAAGGTGTGTAATAATAAGGAGCAACTTTATGAATATCTAACTTTTGGTCAAAGGCAGGAGAAACCCATTCTGCTGCATCTAAAACACCTCTTTCTAAGTTTGGCACGATTTCGCCACCGGGCGTGCTTTTCGTTGCTGCACCAAGCTTGGATAGCACTTGCCCTGCCACGCCTACCATACGAATCCTTAACCCCTCAAAGTCTTTCAAACTATTCATTTCTTTTTTATACCAACCCGACATTTGAATGCTCGTCGCCCCTCCAAGCATTGGATAAAGATTATACTTTGCTGCAATCTCACGCCATAGCTCCATTCCCTCGCCATAGAGATACCAAGCATTTTGCTCACTATCAATCATACCAAAAGGAATCCCAGAAAAAAGATTAAACGCTGTATTTTTCCCCTCCCAATAATAAGGAGCAGAATGGAATGCGTCAATCTGTCCGCTACTTGCCGCATCAAACACTCCAAGCGCAGGCACAAGCTTGCCCGCAGGAAAAATCTCAATCACAATGCTGCCACCACTTAATTCATTAACAACCTTTGCATAATGTTTCACCGTATCTGAAAGAATCGGCATTGTAATAGACCAAGTCATTGCTAAACGAATCTTTGTCGTTGCTTTTTTAGTCGGCTTTGCATTTTCCTCTGCATTTGCAGTTGCATTCTCGCTATTGCAGCCAACCAACGCTGCTGCTCCCAATGCAGAAGCGAATCCTAAACTTGTATTTTTCAAAAACTCTCGTCGTTTCATTCTTTTTATCCTTTAAAAAATAAATTGCAAAATTGTAGCCCATTTTTCATTGCTTAATGTTAATTGTGGAAACAAAAAAACCAAAAGTAAAATCAAAACTTGTAACAAAATAAAAGGCACAACACCTTTGTAAATTTCGCTAATTTTAATTTGTTCTCCTACGGCGGATTTCAAAAAGAAAATAGAAAATCCAAAAGGAGGCGTAAGAAAGCTTGTTTGCAGATTAATCGCTACAAGCAATGCAAACCATAGCATATCCACTTGATAGTGCATTGCAATCCCTGCTAAAATAGGCAAAGCAATATAACAAATTTCAAAAAAATCAATCAAAAAGCCAAGCACAAACACCACAAGCATTGCAACAAGCATAAAATAAAAGGGCGAATCTAAATATTTTGCGAAAAAATCAAGCACAACAACATCGCCTCCTAACTCGTTAAATACAAGCGTAAAGCAGTTTGCGCCAATGAGAATCATAAAAACCATTCCACAAAACACAATCGTCTCTTGACTAGCTTGCTTAATTAAAGCAAGATTCAGTTGCCCATTTAAAAAACTCAACAGCAATGCGCCCACCACTCCGATTGCCGCTGCTTGCGTTGGTTCTACGATTCCACCTAAAATACTTCCTAACACAAGAGTAATTAAAACAATTGGTGGAATCGCCATTTTAAGAGCATCTAATGCCAAAGTGCGCAGATTTTTAGAATCATCAGGACTTGCAGGGGCAAGCTTAGGAGCAAAACACACCACACCCAAGACAAATAAAACATAAGTTGCTACAAGCATAATACTTGGCAGAATCGCGGCACTAAAGAGGTCGCGCACACTAACATTTAAAACATCTGCTAAAATGATTAAAATAATAGAAGGTGGGATAATCTGCCCTAAAGTGCCACTTGCAGCCACCACACCAGAAATCAAACATTTGTTATAATTTGCCTTTATCATCGTAGGTACTGCAATCACTCCCATCATTACCACCGTTGCCCCTACGATTCCTGTGCTAGCAGACAAAAGCACGCCAACCAAAATCACTCCCATTGCCGCTCCCCCACCAAATGAGCCAAAAAGCTTGGCAATAGAATTAATCAGCCGCTCTGCGATTCCGCTTCTCTCCAAAATCATTCCCATTAAAATAAACAATGGAATCGCAATCAAGGTTGTGTTGCTAAAGATTCCCTCCAAGCGATTGGGCAAAAAAGTTAGCACATAGGGATTCTCCTCAAAAATCATTAAATAACTTCCGACTATTAATCCACTAGAACCAAAAGCAAAAGCAACCGGCACTCCTATAATTAAAAGCACGATTGCGATTCCAATTAAAGCCAATAATTCCATATTTAATGTTCCTGCTTTAATTTTTGCTCTTTTAAGCTTTCTTTCAAAATTTGTGTTTCTTCTGTAACAAAATCCGCACTCTGCGTGTAATTTCGTTGTTTTATCTTGACAAAAGATTTTAAAATTTCGCTAACACTTTGCAGACTCAAAAGCACAAATCCAAGCACCACGAAAGATTTAAAAACAAAATAATAAGGAATCTTTCCATTTTGCGAGGATTCACCCATTTTATAAGATTGAATCGTAAAATCCAAACCATACTTTATCATCACCAAACAAAAGGGCAAAATAAAAAATAGATTCACCAAAAGAAAACCAATAACTTTTGTTTTGTCGCTATAATGCGCATAAAGCAAATCAATGCGTACATGTTTGTCTTTTTGTAATGTCCAAGAAAATGCCAAAAGAACCATTAAAGCAAAACAATAAAGACTAAAATCGTCTAATTTGCTATTCACATAAGAAAAATTGAGCGCAAGTGCAAGCCCGAAAGTAAGCAAACATAAGACCCATAATGCAACGCCAGAAATACAAGAGGCAATCAAACTCAAGCTATTTAAAACGCGTGCAATTTTTAAGATTTTCTGCATTTGGAGGATTTCCTAATTTAAATTAAAGATTAAGAATTGAATTTATATCAAAAATATCAATAAATTTCAAGCAATAAATTGGGATTCCCATATCCTTGAAGGTAAGATTCCATATTTTATGGATTACTTTGCTACACTTGCAAGCAACAGAAAAAATCACAAAGACAAAAAATAGCAAAATCTTTAAGCTAAGATTTTAAAAAAATCCTTACAATATAGATTTTATTTTAAAAATCTAAAGGAATCCTTATGTTTGAATGGATTGCAAACCCTGAAATGTGGATTGCATTGGTAACCTTGATTGCCCTTGAAATCGTGCTTGGAATTGATAATATTATTTTTATCGCAATTCTTGTGGGACGATTACCCAAAGAACAGCGACAGAAAGCGCGTATTTTGGGACTATCTCTTGCAATGATTACCCGCCTCTTGCTTCTTCTTTCACTCTTTTGGATTATGAAACTCACTGCGCCCTTATTTAGTGTTTTGGGGCAAGACATTTCGGGACGCGATTTAATTTTGATTCTTGGGGGACTTTTCTTGATTGGCAAATCTACTTTAGAGATTCACCACGATATAGAGGAGGCAGACGAATCTAAACCTCAAGATTCCCTACAATCAAGTGCAAAAAAAGGCTTTATTAATGTGCTAATTCAAATTGCAATATTAGACATTGTTTTTTCATTGGATTCTGTGATTACCGCAGTGGGAATGGTTAGCAACATTGAAATTATGATGCTCGCAGTGATTGTAGCAGTAGGTGTAATGATGATTGCAAGCAAGGGAATTTCCGAATTTGTAGAAAATAATCCGACAATTAAAATTTTAGCTCTTGCATTTTTGATTTTAGTCGGCGTTACACTTGTCGCAGAAGGTTTGAATTTCCATATTTCTAAGGCTTATATTTATTTTGCAATGGCATTCTCTCTTGGTGTGGAATCTATTAATATTTATATCAAGAAAAAACGAATTGCACAAAAAAATCAACATTAAAGGAATCCTATGCCTTATGTGAATATCAAAATCACACGAGAAAATGGCACACCCACAAAGGAGCAAAAACAACGCATTATACAAGGCATTACAGAGATTCTAAGTGAGGTTTTGGGTAGAGATTCCGCTTCGCTTGTCGTTGTCATTGATGAGATTGACTGCGATAACTATGGAATCGGGGGCACTACAATTACCCAAAAACGCAAACAACAAAGCTTAAACCCACCAAACAAGGTAAAAACCAAATGAAAACACTGACAATAATTGATACTTTCGGATTCCTTTTTCGCAGTTATTTTGCCCTACCCCCGCTCAAAAACCACGATGGATTCCCTACAGGATTGCTGACGGGATTTGCAAAACTTATTTTGCAACTCTACAAGGATTATCCGCAAGATTATTTAGTTTTCGCGCTAGATTCCAAAGAAGAAAATTTCCGCAAAAGCATTGACCCACTTTATAAAGCGAATCGCCCAGAAGCTCCACAAGATTTGCAGCTACAACTCAAAGTTGCGATTGAATGGGTAGAACAAATGGGATTTAGAAACATTTCTATTGCAGGTTATGAAGCAGACGATGTTATCGCTTCTATCAACAAACAAGCCAATCGCCTCAATGTCCAAGTACGCATTATCAGCCACGACAAAGACCTTTACCAACTCATTAATGACAACACCTTTCTCTTTGACCCCAAGAAAAAAAAAGAAATCCACATCGCAGATTGCATAGACAAATATGGAGTAACCCCAGCGCAATTTATAGATTTTCAGAGTCTTGTGGGGGATAGTTCGGATAATATTCCCGGTGTCAAAGGAATTGGAGCAAAAGGCGCGGCAGGATTATTGCACAATTTCCACAGCCTTAATGGAATCTACGAAAACATTGATAAAATTGCTTCTAAGCGCACACAAGAACTATTGAAAATTTACAAAGAGGACGCTTATCGCTCTTTGGAGCTTGTGCGCTTGCGTGAGGATTTGCTAGAGGATTTCAATCTCCAAGACTGCCAAATGCCACATCAAAACCCATTATTAAAAATTACAGAATCACTCAAGGTATATGAAATTAATAGTGTGTTAAAAAAGATTCTGTCCAAAGATTCTGCTAAAAAATCTTTACACCTATTTGAAAACGCAACAAAAATCAGAGAATCGCAAGATTTTATCCCACAAACCCCCGCTCCAACACCTTTTCACTTTCAAGCGCATTTGTTAAACACGGATACAAAATTGCAAGCATTTCTCCCAAAAATCACACGCGATTCCGTTGTGTCTTTTGATACAGAAACAACAAATTTAGATGTTTTTAATGCTAAAATCGTAGGGTTTTCTTTCAGTTTTGATGGCACAAATGCCTATTATGTGCCTTTAGCGCACAATTATCTAGGCGTAGAGGAACAGGTAAGTCAAGAGGTTGCGCTAGAATTTATCCAAGCACTTTTTAATGCCAAAGCCATTATCGGACATAATCTCAAATACGACTTAGAGATTCTACGCACAAACTTCGGCTTCTCTCCCAAAAATCCTTATAATATCAAGGATAGTATGCTTGTCGCGTGGCTTTACCAAAGTGATTTGCCTTGCAATTTGGATTCTTTAATGTTGCGGTATTTTAAGCACGAGATGATTCATTATAAAGATGTAGTAAAAAAGGGAGAAAACTTTTCGCAAATCTCCATAGAATACGCTTGCCAGTATGCTAGCGAGGACGCGGCGGCTTGTTATCAACTCTACCAAAAACTTACACACTTGCTCCCACCTAATCTACTTGAAGTCGCAGAATCTACGGAATTTCCGCTGATTACTTGCCTTGTCAATATGGAGTTAAGCGGGACTAAAATTGACATTGAATATTTTAAAGAGTTAAAATCCGAAATGTCCGCCAAACTTTTGAATCTATCAGAGGAAATCTTCGCACTTGCACAAAAAAACTTTAATCTAAATTCACCGCAGCAACTTTCTATTGTCTTGTTTGAGGATTTGAAACTCCAAAGTGGCAAAAAAACAAAATCCGGCTTAAGCACTTCCCAAATGGTATTAAATTCCCTTTTTGACGCGCACCCTATCGTGCCAAAGATTTTAGAATATCGTGAGCTTTTCAAGCTTTTTAGCACCTATATAGAGCCTCTAATAGAACACGCTAAACTCAACGAATCGCATAAAATCTACACTTCTTTTATGCAAACAGGCACAAGCACTGGACGCTTAAGCTCCAAAAATCCGAATCTCCAAAATATTCCCGTCAAAACCGCACAAGGCAGACGCATACGACAAGGCTTCATCGCACAAGAAAACCACTTGCTCCTAAGCCTTGATTATTCACAAATTGAATTGCGCCTTCTAGCGCATTTTTCGCAGGATAAGGCGATGATTGAAGCATTTTGCCACAATGCAGACATTCATCTTGAAACTGCCAAAAAAATTTTTGGTGGCGCAAAAGCGCAAGAAAAACGCGCCGTGGCAAAAAGTATTAACTTCGGACTTATCTATGGTATGGGACCCAAAAAACTCTCCGAAACATTAAAAATCAGTTATCAAGAGGCAAAAACCTACATTCAAAACTATTTTGAATCTTTTCCCACCGTGAAAGATTTTTTGAAAGCTCAAGAGGATTTTATCCTAGAAAATGGTTATTCGCTTACGCTTCTAGGACGTATGCGCAAGTTTGACTTTCGCGGAATCCAAGAATACCAAAAGGCAGCATTTTTGCGTGAGGGTATCAATGCAATCTTTCAAGGAAGTGCCGCAGACATTATTAAAATGGCAATGAACGCTATCACGCAGGCAAACTTAGAATCCAAACTACTTTTGCAAGTGCATGATGAATTAATCTTTGAATCCCCGATAGCTTGTGCGGAATCCGAAGCAAAAAAAATCGCTTCCATTATGGAAAACATTACAAAGCTTAAGATTCCTCTTAGATGCTCTATTAGTATGGCAAAACATTGGGGCGACTTAAAATAACTCCTATTCTCCTCGCAAAAAGCAAAAATCCACCAAAAATACAAAAAATTTCAAATTTTCTCAACCTTTTTCACTCATTTAATTGACTTTTAAGGGGGGGGGGGGGGTATTATTTTGACTTAAATTTATTTTAAAATTTAAGGAGTCAAAATGACAAAACTTTCATTGGCAGCAAGCAGAACGCTTGTAGGTTTCGGTGTGGTAGCATTGACTAGCACAGGTAGTTTTGCTGCACAGAAGAATATTGACAACACCCCCACAGGGACAAACGCATCTTTCACACAAAGTGGCAATAGCTATACTTGGAATGGCAAGGATAGCACAGGTGCAGCGGTAACTCAAGGCACAGACGATGTAACTCTTACTTTAAGCGCGCCAACCACCGCTACCATAGGCACTCCACCCAAAGAAGTAAGTTCGTTTAACACAAACGCAAACAGCAGTGTAAAAATCAATCTTCAACAAAATTCCAACACTGCTTTGGTTGCAGGAGACAAACTCACAATCAAAGGCGATAATGCAACAGATTCTCGCACACTTTATAACTTTGATTTAAACGCAGGTGTGATTGACATAGGAGACGGGACAGCTCTCCTAAATCTTGAAGCAAATAGCGGAGAATCCAAGCTTGGCACGATTGTAGGACAAGCAACAACTTTCAAAGACAAATCCACGCTCACGCTTAAAAACAATGGTTCAGTCAGTGCGACACAAGACTTGACTTTTGAGAATGGTTCTACGCTTGACTTACAAGGAAGTGGTTCGCTAAAAGTAGGTGGAAGTCTTAATATGACAGGCGCAGCAGGGACACCAAACATTCTCTACACAAACCCCAAAAATGTAGGCGCAATCAGTGTCGGAGGGAATGCTACTTTCACAAATTCAGAGATTGCTTTACAATCTAAAGATTTCAATCAACTAAGCTTTGATACACCCAAAGTGTTACTAAAAGGCGGTAAAGATTCCACAACCCTAGCAGGAGTTACTCTCACAAAAGATGCAAAGGGCAACTTCAACACAGCTGCCACAGCGGTAGCTGATACAAGCCTAAAAGTTGGAAGAGTAACCCTACAAAGAACAGCGGGAGATTGGCTAGGAAGAAGTATTAGCACAGAGTTGCAAAAAGATATTAATATGAGTTTAGGTGGCACAGATTCTGTTATAGGTGGTAATGCAGGCAATAGCTTCACTCAAAACTTTGGTCAAAATGCAGCAAACACCACAACAAACGGCTTTGTGGATTACACAAGTGCGAACAAGGTGATTTATGGACAAAATGCAAATGGAGAATTAACAAAAAGCAATATAGCAAATACAGATAAAACTGCTGCACTTGTCAATAATGGAATCTATGTGCAAGGTAATGAAGTGTTACTAAGCAGTTATCTCATTAAAAATGTCGTCAATGGTAAATGGGTAGCAAATATCAACAATATGAGTAGCATTATTGATAATGCAGCAACAAACTTATACACTTACAGAAATACTCTTACAGGCGGTTCCACTAATGCTAATACAATCTTAGATGCTAATGGAAAAGTCTTAGACACTGAATTCCAAAAAAAAGTTAATGGCGGAACATTAAAAGGAATCTACGACATAAGAGATGCACAAGTAACCGCTGCGGGTGGCACAGCTTCTACTGACGCAAACGAAAGCAAGAGGAATGCGGCAGATAGAAAGGTTATCACAGACGATATATCTGCAAAACAAACTGCTTACAACAATGCACAAGCAGCTTACAATGCACTCTCTGATGCAGACAAGAAAAATCCTGCTAATCAAGTAGTAACAGCTTACAACACTGCAACTACGGATTTAGAGACAGCCAAAGATAGATTAACAACATTTGATAAACAAATCTCTTTAATCAATGAGGGCAAATCTCTATGGATTCAAGCAGAGAAATCTGCAGCCACTTACACAAAGCTTACCACAGAAATATATAACGCTAATAACAATGGCGGAAATGCTCTGCTTAATGGACAAAAACTATACTTCAAGCAAGTAGCAGTCAAAGACGCACAAGGCAAAATCACAGGTTATAAAGATACAGAGAAACTTAACCGCGCAGGGATTAACCTCATCGCAAGCACGACCGATGTAGGCTCTCACACAGGATTAGCAGTAGGAATCTTTGATTCTTTACAAGAATCTGGGCTAAGCGAACTTGCAAGAGGCGATATTATGACAGACGCAGTGTGGAATGGTGGTCAAAGATGGAAAGGCTTAACCAACGATACCCATAACAATGCCCGCTCTGTAACCAACTTCACAAACTCTGTAAGCACTGCAATCAATGTTTCTAATGATATGGCATTAGGAGATAGAATCGCAAGAGTACACAACCCTTATGGTGAGAAACTCGCAGCTGCAGGGGGAAGCGATGCGTATAATGACTTCTACCGCAGAACAAATGGAAGCGTTTGGGCAAATGCGTTTGGTGGAGCAAATATCGTAGATGGCGAAAGTGGTGGCGTCTATGGAATCTCACTAGGTGCGGATAAACAAGTAGGCGATTCTGCGCTAATAGGTGTATATTTCACTTATGCAGACGCGGACTTGAAAGACAAGAGTGCAAAACAAAAATCCGATAACTTCAGACTAGGGATTTACTCCAATATTAAACTCTCCCCAAGCTGGGAATTGAATCTTCACGGATTTGGACAACTTGCACAAACTGACCAATACACTTCTAAACTAGGAGAAGGATACTCAAGTGATTTTGATAAAAAATTCTTTGGTTTAAGTGGAAGTGTGGGTAAAATCATTGATTTTGAAAACAGCTTATATTTAAAACCTTTTGTAGGTTTGAATTACTACTATTCAAACAATCCTAGCTATACAGAAAAAGGTGGAAGCTTGCCTGTGAATGTCAATAAAATGCAAAACAATTCTATTAGTGTAGATGTGGGCTTAGAAGCTAGAAAATATTTCAACGAAACTTCTTATCTCTTTGCTACTCCAAAAATTGAGCAATACTTGCTAAATGACGGAGACAATTATACTGCTTCCTTTGTGGGTTCTCCTCTCAATTTCAGTGTAAGTGCAAGTGATAAGCTTAAAACTTATGGACAAATTGTCGTAGGCGGAAGCTTCGGAATCACTGATGCTTTGAACATTGAGCTAGGACTTGGTGCAAAACAAATCCTTGCAAACAAAGTAGATGACAAAAACGAAACTTACCTAAGCGGAAATCTAGGATTAAAATATAAATTCTAATGTCTTTGACGCAGGGCTCTGTCCTTGCGTCCTTGCAAGAATTACTTTAACTTTTCGTGGCAATCCGTAATCTAGGATTGCTTCTACTAAATTCTTCCTTGCTGAATTTTAGAAATTTCATCTCTCGCAAACCCTTGCGAGAATTCCCTTGTCCTTGTAAGCGGATTTAGTGGATTATCCTATTCATAGCCCAATAATTTTGCAATTCCTTGTTTTTGCGCTTTAATCTGCTCTCCTCGCGCAATCAGTTCATAAAAGCATTCATTGTAATCCTCCAAAACTTGCGAATCCAAAAACCCACTTGGCAAAAGCATTTCTTTAATTTCTTTTTCACCAATTCGCTCATTATTATCTTGATAAATTTTACTCAACGCCAAACAACCCGCGGAAGTTAAAAAATAAAAATATAATGCTTTTGCTACAACAGAATTTTTCACTCTAAGCACCAAGATTCCAGCATTTGGCAAGACAATCTTTTGCGCTGCACTCTTGCCTATAATCGCAACTTTTGGGGTAACTCCACGCATAGAGAGCAAAACATCATAAGGTTGCACTCTAAGTTCATACAGACGCTCAAGATTCGGCTTTAGCGCATAATCATTAAAAGAATTGCTCACACCATAAGCTTCAAAATCCTTAACCCCTAAATCATAACAACCAATCATCTCTTTGTCTTGTTTCATTTCTACACGAGTTCCACGATAACATTTTTCCAAAAAATCCCCCAAAACTACTTTGATTTGCGGAGATTGCATTTCTTGTTGCATATAATAAGAGGGTTTAAGATTTTCCAAATTTATGTTTTGATAATCCAAAAGACACGAAATCTTAGTATTTCTTTTGAAAGCACACAAATCTGTTATCTCTTCTAAATTAATGAGTTTATTGTATTTTCCCTCTTTTAAGTGAAAATCTTGCGCATTGATAAAAAACATTCGTTGATTTTTAGGAGAAAGCACAAGCAAGCAAAATTCCCCCATTTGATGTGGAAAAATATTCGTCGGTAGTTCAATAATTACTTCTAAAATCTTAGATTGCACGAGATGATGACGCAATCGTTCCCCTATGGACTTGTTTAATAATACAGAACGAATGATAAAAATAGCTTTTTTGTTGAATTTTGAAAGCGCAAAGTCCAAAAACGGAATCTCTGGAGAGGTTTTTGTATAAGGTGCAAGAGGCGAAGTTTTCGGGGCTTTAAGATTAAGATGAGAAAGCAAAGGGGGATGGCAAAAGACTTTATCAAATTTTGTATTACTCCTCTCCTTTTGATTATTTTGCACATTTAAAAAATCTTTGAAAATATCTGCAACCTCTAAATGACAATCTTTAAATTTCAAAAGCAATGCAAGTGCTTTGGCGATTTCAATAAGCTTAGGATGAATATCCACACCAAAAAATTGACATTCGTTGTGATGTGCGCTTAAACTCAAAAGCCAAGAACCAACCCCGCAACAAGGATTATAAATGCTTTCATTTTTTTGTAAATGCAATAACTTACACACAAGCATATTTATCTCTGCTGGTGTTGCATAATCATAGAGTTTTAAAATTGTTTTTTGCAGCGCAATAGTCTGAATAAAATCCTCTAATTCTTGCGCATTGACTTTGAGATTCTGCGCAAGTTTTATAATTTTTTTATAATTCAAATCCGAATTAATTGCTATTTTATGCGTTAAATTGTGTTTTTGTAGATAACAATAAAAACTCTGTGGAATCTCTTTTGTTTTAGAGATTAACAATTCTGCACTCAAAGTCTTGTCTTGTCCTACCAACAAAAACTCCAATGTCAAGCACAATACATCAAAATTATCCTCGTGGTATTTTTGAATGTATTGAAAAATCTGCAATAATTCTTTCATTGTATTCTCCTTATTTATACATCGGCAACCAATTAAACACAAACAAAATATGGCAGACGCCAACCACACAGCCAAAAATCAATAAACTATAAATCGTCCAACTCCCGCCCTTGACGCGAAAATTATGCTCCAAAGCAAGATTTGATGTGCATTGCCTTAATTCCTTGCGTGAGATTCTGCTTGCCCTAAGCAATAAAGCAGGAATAATCACAGACCAAATCGTCGCCGCAAGCCCCGCCCAACCAATCGCAAGCAAAAAGCCATCGGGATAAATCATTCCCGCAACAATCGGTGGTACAAAGGCAACCAATAGAGTTTTTGTGCGCCCTAATCTGCTATCATCAAATCCACATAAATCAGCCATATAATCAAACAACCCAAGCCCAGCACCCAAAAACGAAGTAGAGACTGCCAAAAACGCGAATCCCTCTAGCATTCTTAGCAAAAATGCTCCATTGAGATTTAAACTCGCAGCTTCAACCAAGTGGCGCACATTGCCTCCCGCAGCAATTACATTTTTAAAATCGCTCCGTTCAATGTTGCCATCGCACGCAATATTCCATATCACATAAGCCACAAAAGCAATCAATGTACCATAGACTAAACATTTGTTAATTTTTTTGGGTTCTTTGCCAAAATACTTCACGAGACTTGGCACGCTTGCGTGGAAACAAAAGGAAGTCAGATAAGTAGAAAATGCTACAAACACAAAGATTCCATAAGGATTATTATCGTGATTTAAATCTAGCAAATAAGACATTTTCATTTCACTTAACATACCACTCATAGCAAAGACAAAGGTTAAAGCCATTCCCCCAATCATCACCACAGAGAATCTATCCACAAGATAAGTACTCCACCAAACACAACCGCTAAGCAGAATCGCAAACAATAAACTTGCCAATAGTTTAGGAGGTTCATAATCAAAAGCAACGAGCGAAATATGCACCACCATAGAACCGCCTCCGCTCACATAGGCATAAATCAAGATATAAAGCACAAAGGCAACACTCAAACCATTAACGAGATTCCAAAATTTACCCAAATTATCTAGCACAAGCGTATGGAAGCTTGAACCGGGGTGATAATACAGATTTACTTCCAATAAAGCTTGGGAAGAAAGCAGCATCATAAACCAAGTCAGCACTAATAATCCCAAAGAATACCAAATCCACATTCCCGCACTTATCGTGGGTAACGCCAACATTCCCGCTCCAATTGCCGTCCCAGCAATAATCATTGTCCCGCCAAGCACGCTTGGCTTGCGTTTCACATTAAACATAGAATCCCTTTAAAGTAGATTTTACATTATATCTAAGATTTAGATTTGAGAAATTAAAATTTGGCTGATTAACAAATTTTTAGGCTAGCTTTGTGTAGAATTCAAATTTTTAAACTTAGGATAGCAAAAATTATGGAACAACAAGCCTTAGCACTGAAATATCGTCCAATGGATTTTGATGAACTCATCGGACAAGAAGCAGTCAGTCGCACTCTCTCCTTAGCATTAAGCAGCAAACGACTCTCCCACGCTTATTTATTTTCAGGCTTGCGCGGGAGTGGCAAAACTTCTAGTGCTAGAATTTTCGCAAGGGCATTACAATGCGAAAATGGTCCGTGTGCAAAACCTTGTGGTGTATGTGCAAACTGCGTTGCAGCCAATCCTCACAAAATGCGTCATATTGACATCATAGAGCTAGATGGTGCGTCTAGCCGCAAGATTGATGACATTCGCGATTTAATAGAACAGACAAAATACCACCCCAATATGGGACGCTTTAAAATCTTTATTATTGATGAAGTGCATATGCTTACCAAAGAAGCCTTTAACGCGCTCCTCAAGACACTTGAAGAACCACCAGAATATGTGAAATTTATCCTTGCCACCACAGACCCGCTGAAACTTCCTGCGACGATTTTAAGTCGCACACAGCATTTTCGCTTCAAACGCATTTCAGATAAAAGCATTTTGGAACACCTAAAAAATATTCTTCAAAAAGAACAAATCACTTACCAAGACGAGGCTTTAAATATGCTTATTCGGAGCGGTTCAGGCTCTTTGCGCGACACTTTAACACTACTAGACCAAGTGATTATTTATTCTAATTACAACATCACTTCTGATTCTTGCGCAAATATGTTAGGGCTTATTAATCCCCAAAGCCTCAACGCGCTTTTTGAGTGCATTTTCAAGCAAGACAGAGATCTTTTATTGCGTGAGCTTGAAGCATTTTTTGAATATGAAGCCGAAATGCTTTTAGATGAAATGAGTATTTTCTTAAAAGACAAGCTTTTAAAGGGAGAGGATTCTCGTTACAATCCTTTGTTGATAGACAGATTCTTTCGGATTCTAACCCAATCCAAAGAATTATTATTCTTAGGCTCTGAAGATGAATTTGTTTTGACGCTTACCTTTTTTAAAATGTTAGAATCCCTCCAAATAGAAGCAATTGATATAGCGATTCAAAACCTAGAAAAAGGCTTGTTTGAAAATTTACCCAAACAAATTCCAAACACGCAATCCCCAAACCAACAGACAACAAAAGATTTGCAAAGCATTCCCACAGATTCTATAGCTACAACATTTAAAGAATCTCCACCCACGCCCACCCAACCAACAGAAATTGCCAAAAATTCGTTAGAACCAAGCCAAGAAAATGCCTTGAATTTATTTGCTCTGCTCCAACAAAAAATCTATGAACGAAATTATGAATTGGGAGAAATATTTGCTCAAGAGATTCGTTTTGTTTCATTCATAGACCATACACTCACTTGGGAAAGTTCCGCAAGCGGTGAGAATCGTGAGAGGCTTAAAACTAGCTATTCTATTATTAAAAACCTTGTTTTGGAAGTTTTTGGAATCCAAACACAAATCAAATCCATTAGCAATCCAAACCAAAACCTATCCTCCACTTCGCAGCAAATTCCGCAGGTACAAGAAGCGCAAGCTCAAAACTCTACTTCTATGTCTTTGGATTCTATGGATTTAGCCCCACTAACCAATCCACATCAAGAATCCACCCAAGCCACTCAAACCCCTACCAAATCTCATCAGGCTACACAAGACATACAAGCCGAAGTCAATGCAGCTTTAGAATTGCCTTTATTACAAAGTGCAAAAGAATTGTTAGAAATCAAGCAAATCAAAGTGCGCCCAAAATCCATTATAAGTTAGGATATTAAAATGGAATGGATTTTAAGTAAAAAAGAGTTGCCTAAACTCTGCGAATATTTGGATTTGAAAAATCATCGTGGTATTTACTTGTTTAGTGGCGACTTAGCAAGCGGTAAAACAACATTGATTCAAGCAATGGTTGCCTCATTAGGAAGCAAGGCAAAGGTTACTTCGCCAACTTTCTTAACCGCATTAGAGTATGGCAATCAAATCTATCATTATGATATTTACAATAAGGATTTGGAGAAACTCTTTGCGCTAGGATTTTTAGAAGAAATTGAAAAGGAAGGTTGGCATTTTATTGAATGGGGAGATGAAAATTTAGCTAAAATTCTAAAACAAATTGGTTTGCCCTTTTGGAGAATTATCATTCATATTGAATCCAAAGGAAGAAAATATTGTATTGAGGAAAGTTTATGCACACATTAGAAGCAATGCACCTAAGCAAAACAATCAAAAAAACAAACATCATTAGAGAGATTTCTATACGCGTGCAAAGCGGTGAAGTCGTAGGGCTTTTAGGTCCAAATGGTGCGGGCAAAACCACGACTTTTTATATCATCTGCGGACTTTTAAGAGCAAGTAGTGGCAAAGTTTGCTTTGATAGTCAAGAAATCACAGGCTTAAGCCTTCATAAACGCGCACAACTCGGAATCGGCTATCTGCCACAAGAATCTAGCGTTTTTAAAGATTTAAGTGTAGAGGAAAATCTCTTGATTGCAGCAGAAGTGTGCTTAAGCAATGAAAATGAAAGAAACCAACGCATTGAAGAGCTTTTGGAAGATTTTAGTATTGAGCCGATTCGGAATCGCAAAGGCGTCAATTTAAGCGGAGGAGAAAGGAGGCGCGTAGAAATTGCGCGTGCTCTTGTCAAAAAGCCAAAATTTATTTTATTAGATGAACCTTTTGCAGGAGTTGATCCTATTGCTGTGTTAGATATTCAAAATATTATTAAAAAACTCGTTTCACTGGACATTGGGGTTCTCATCACTGACCACAATGTGCGTGAGACACTTGGTGTTTGTAATCGTGCGTATGTCATCAACAAAGGCACTTTGCTTGCAAGCGGAAATTCTAACGAAATTTACAAAAATGAACTTGTCCGCAAACATTATTTAGGCGAGAATTTCCAAGTATGAAACTACGCACCCAAACCCAAACCACACTCAAGGCAAAGCTCTCCTCTACACTCAAAAGTTGGCTTCCAATTCTACAAAGCGGAATGAGTGATTTAGAGGATACTTTAGGAGAATTCAGTAAAGAGAATCCCTATTTTAGCGTCCAATCCAACATTGCACAAGATTTCAGCTCTCAAAGCTCTGCTCAAAAAAAGCGACAACAAGAAATTTCAAGAGGCGTAAAAGGCTCTAGTATAGAGAATGATGCGATAGAACAATTTTGCATTCAAGAGGAATCTCTAGAAGTAACCTTAAATGGACAAATCGTGCCACCATTATTTCCCACTAGAAGCTCTCAAGAGATTGCTAAACAAATCATTGAAAACCTCAACGAAGAAGGCTATTTTGATGGAGATTGTGAGCAAATTGCACAGGCTTGTGGCAAGATGCTTAATGCCCCTATTAGCGCAACAGAGGTTGAAAAAGTGCGCAAACGTTTTGCATATCTTGACCCACCGGGCATTGCAGCACTTGATTTGATGGAATCCTTTTGTTTTCAGTTAGATAATTTAGATGTTCCAAGTGAAGTTTATACCCTAACGCAAGAGATTTTGCAGGATTTAAAAAACCATACAAAGCATAAAAATGCTCCACTCTACGAAAAAGCAATGAAAATAATTCAAAGTTTCAAAAATCCACCTGCACTTGATTTTTTCCAAAAAGAATCCGCAATCATTCCAGATATTTTAGTTTTGGAGGAAAAAAACAACATTCAAGTGCAAATTAATGAAAAATATTATCCAACCATTGAAATCCAAACACAAAATAAAGAAGACAAAATCAAGCTCAAAGATGAGTTTATCAAAACCAAAATTAAAGAGGCGCGCGACCTTGTAGATGCACTTGAAATGCGAAAGGCAACGCTGTACAAAATCGGACTAATGATTGTGGAATATCAATATGAGTTTTTTAAAGGTGGTGAAATCAAGCCAATGAAACTTAAAGACTTAGCTGAAGAATTTGGGCACGCGCCTAGCACGATTTCGCGTGCGATTTCCAATAAATTTTTGGAATGTTCTCGCGGAATCTTTCCACTCAAAAACTTCTTTGCCACTGCGATTGATGAAGAGACTGCCAATACAACGATTAAAGACTTTGTAGCAGATTTAGTCAAAAACGAAAGCAAGCAAAAACCACTAAGCGATAATAGAATCCTAGAACTCATTGAGGAAAAATTCAATATTAAAATGGTGCGTCGCACGATTACCAAATACCGAGCGCAACTCAATATTGCAAGCTCAAGCGAGCGGAAAAAACTCTACAAAATCTCTGCCCCCTCTGTTTAATTTAACAAACTTCACACTGATTTCACACTCACAAATTATAATTCCGCTGTTCAAAAAATTTTAAGGAGCAAACAATGAAAACAAAAACTATCTTATCTCTTGCTTTGATTGGCACTTTGATTTCAGGCGCACTAGCGGCGGATTATTCCAAAGCAAGCAATGAAGAATTAATTAAGTTATCCGGAAAAGTTGCGCCAAAAGATTATCCTGATTATAGAATGGAGATTCATAAACGTATGCAAGAAATGAAAGTCAAAGATGCAAGAGTGTTTCGCGATAGATTGAGAGAATCCCACCAAAATGCGTATGGCAATATGACACACAAAGAATATTTAGAGCACCACAATGCTCTTTGTGAGGAAGTGCAAAGACGTTTAGACACAATGAGCGAATCTCAAGCAAGAGAAAGCGGATTAATAGGTTATGGATATAGTCATCATAGAGGCTATAGAGGCGAATATGGTCAAGCAGGCAACAAAAACTATCGCAACTGCTATAATAGAGGTGGATACCACCATTTTTGGTAAGATATGCACAAGGCGTTATGGATTGCCACGATTCCTTAGTAGAATCCCCGCAATCTACTCGTGCCAATTTTGCTTTTTGGCGATATATTTACCACGAATCGCAACAGCAAAAGGCACAAATTGATGGCGAAACTTCCAAGCTTTTTTTTGCATTTTTTTGAGATTTCGTCTCTCTATGGCATAAAGCATTTGATATTCTTCAGGAGAATAAAGCCAATCTCCCTTTTGTTTTAAAATCTTAAACCCCAAACGATTCACTTGACTTAGACGCGACAATTCTAGCGAGATTCCATCGGAAATATCCATACCCGCTTTTGCAATATTGTTTAGCTCAAACAACATTTTAGGGTATAAAAGCGGCTTAGCAAAGCGTGAATATTTGGAGATTTTTTTATCGCGACAGAATCGCAAGGAATTTTTTAAAATTTTAAGATTCTGCCCAAAGGATTGCATTTTAGCGTGATTTAACGCGCCTTTTGGGGTGATATATCCCAAAATATTGCCTTGCTTGATTCCTTTTCTAAATAAAGTTCTCTGTCTTTTTTGACCCAAAAGCGTTAAAGAAAAGTGCAATTTTTCGCCTACAAGCGTATCGCCACCGATGATTTTAATACGATATTTTTTTGCGCAATCCCCTATGATTTGCGCCAACTTTGAAACTTCTTTAAAATTATCAGGCACACTAAGCGTTAAGAGTAAAAAACTTGGAATCGCATTCATCGCATAGATATCGGACAGATTTACTAAAAAACATTTTTCTACCAAATCCTCTAAACTTGCCCAAGCTCTTTTAAAATGAATATCCTCAAAGAATGCGTCATTTGCGATGAGATATGTCCCAACAGACACCCCATCATCTCCGATTCCAAAAGTCGCCCCACTTTGTTTTAATGTGTGAATAAAAACCTTTTCTCTATCACGCATTAGTCTATTTTCATACTCAAATCCACCCAAACTGCTTGATGTGTAATCGCGCCAACAGATACAGCATCTACACCACTTTGAGCATACTCTCTAATATTTCTTAAAGTAATGTTTCCGCTTGCTTCTAGCAAGACACTTGGAGCAATTTCGTTACGCATTTTGACTACTTCGTGAATCATTTGTATATCCATATTATCACACATTAAAATATCTACTTCTGCTTCTAATGCCTCTTTGGCTTGTAAAACATTCTCACATTCTACCTCAATCTTAGAGACAATTGGAGTCTTGCAACGAATATCATCAATGAATTTCTTTAGCGATAGAATGCGTGTCAAATGTGTATCTTTTAACATTAAACAATCATCTAAACCCAAGCGATGATTCACCGCCCCCCCATTACGCGTAGAATATTTCTCAAAATCCCTTAGCAAAGGGCGCGTTTTCCTTGTATCTAGCAGCATACAACTCGTACCTTCTAGCTTTTGCACATATTTATGTGTTAATGTTGCAATTCCACTAGAATGCTCTAATAAATTCAAAATTGTGCGCTCCGCACTTAGCAACTCGCTCATATTGCCCTCAAAAGAAACAATCCTTTCACCTCTTTTAAAAACCATTCCGTCATCAAAAATAAATTCACATTTGAGATTTAACAATTCGCAAAGTCGCTCAATATACATTCTTCCCGATAACACACCATCTTCTTTGGCAAGTATATAAGCTTCTACTTGTGTATTGTTTCGCATTCTAGTGTATAAATCACCGCGCCCAATGTCCTCTTTTAGAACTTCTTTTAAAAAATCATCTAACAATATTTTATGCATTGTTTGCTCCTTTTTTAAGATAATTGTAGCATTTTATCTAATGCTTTTTTTGCACGATTCGCAATTTCTAATTCTAACAGAATCTCATTATAAGATTCGCCTTGCTTGATTGCTTCTAAGCATTGTAAAACATCTTTTAAAGTGGTTTCATTCATCGTGGGACATTCTGGTTTTGTAGAGCTTAACACGAATGTGTTTTGTTCTTGTCCTTTTTTGGGTTTTCTTAGGCGATGGACAAGATTAAATTCTGTGCCAACTGCTACTTTTTGGGATTCTTCTAGGCTTTGCACAAATTTTATAATTTGACTTGTAGAGCCAACAAAATCCGCCATTTTAACAACCTCTGGCTGACATTCTGGATGGACAACAATCAAAATGTTTGGAAATTTCTCCCTAAAAAACTCAATATCTTGTGGCGTAAAAAGCTGATGCACAGAACAAAATCCATCATAGCAAATGATTTCTGCTTCTTTGATTTTTTCCATAGAATCCACGCCCAAAACCGCACTTTTAAGTCCATTTTGAATTGCAAGATTCTGCCCTAAACATCTATCAGGCAAAAAGAATATTTTTTTGTTTTGTTTTAGGGCAAAATCCAAAATCTTTGCTGCATTAGAACTTGTGCAAACCACACCTCCTAACTCTGCAACTTTGGCTTTTACCTCCGCATTAGAGTTAATATAAGTAACAGGAAAAATCTCTGCGATTCCATAACTTTTTAAAAGAGTGATAGACTTATCAAAATAACTACCATCTATCATTCTCGCCATAGAACAACAGGCAATTTTTGGCATAAAAACACGTTTTTGTGGGGCTAGAATCTTTACGCTCTGCCCCATAAAGCCAACTCCACAAAAAATAATTTTTGATTTTTCACTTTGACTTGCTTTGCGTGCTAGCTCCAAACTATCGCCACTTAAATCTGCAATCTCCACAATCTCATCGCGTTGGTAAAAATGTGCAACTAGCAGTGCGTCCAATTCATTTAATAATTTTCTAATCGTTTGTTTCATTTTCATTCCTTTGATTCTTTTGAATTTTTTGTTTTGTGCTTGGCAATACATTGCCCAAAATAAACTTTTTCTTTAATCCTTAAATCATATTGCCAATTTTTACTCAAAAGAACAATCGTAGAACCCATTAAAAAGCTTCCGATTTCCTCTCCTTTTTTCAGCATTATAGGCGTCTTAAATTCCAAAATTTGAGAAGTTTTAAATTGAACGACTTCTGGGGCGAAATTGATTTGAATTTTTCCTACATTTAATGCACCAATCGCAACAAAATAAAATGGCTCTCCAAACTCATCTTCACATTCCAACACAACGCGTTTATTTTGGATAAAGACATCTTTGTGTCTTAAAAGAGATTTTTCACAAACACTATGCAATCTTCCATCAATAAATTCTAAATGTTTGACTTTTAGATTCAAAGGAGCGTGGAATCTATGATAATCACTTGGAGAAAGGTAGAAATTGACAAAACAATAATCCTCTCCTAGCTTTGTCTTGACAAAATCACTCACATGATAATTTCTACCTTTGATTTGCATTGCATAATCCTCTTGACATTGACCAAACTCCATAACAATAG
This sequence comes from Helicobacter ganmani, assembly GCF_003364315.1. Lineage (NCBI taxonomy): Bacteria > Pseudomonadati > Campylobacterota > Epsilonproteobacteria > Campylobacterales > Helicobacteraceae > Helicobacter > Helicobacter ganmani. The sequence continues at coordinate 28,340 of NZ_NXLS01000009.1, forward strand.
AATCACAAGGAGCAATCAGATGAAAGGTAGTTTGGTCAAACTTACGCATTTTAACAAGAGAACGCGTAAAAAGCGCATTAAGTGTAGGATAATTTGCCAAAGTGTCAAATTCCTCTAAATTCACTTGAAAAATTTTGATATATGTATAATGAATCCATTGCTGAATTTTTGGAGGAAATTCAAAATGCGCAAATTTTTCAAAACACCAAGAAAGAATATTTGTATAATGCAAAATTACTCCTTAACCCAAAGGGGATTTTCATTCAAATCTGGACGATTACAAAGAATCTCAAAGGGCTTAAAACGTTCTTTATAACCCATAGAATGATGATTTTGTATCCAATAGCCCGGATAAAGGTATTTGATATTATACCTTTTTGCAACTTCTATCTGTTTAAGAATGGAATAAGTGCCGATAGAAAAATGCTCAAAATCGTGGTCATAATAACAATAAACTGCTGAAATTACAGCGGGCAAAATATCCACATACGCCACGCCCACTAATTTATCTTCCACATAATAGTCAAATTCATAACCAAATTCCAAGAATCCTCTCACAAAGGTATCATAATACGCATCTAATGTGATTCCTTGATAATCCCAACCCTTTTTCTCGTGCATTTTTTGATGATATTTGTCATAAAGATTCAAATGTTCATCGCTTACTCTTGGACGAGAAACTTGCAGGGTAAGCGGAGCTTTTAATGTGCGCTTATGTGATTTAGAAAACACGAAATTCGCGCAATCTTGACGAATAGAAATGCAAGCATCACACGTTTTACAAGTTGGCACAAAAAAATAATTTCCAAATCTTCTCCAACCTCGCTCTAATAATGCGCAATAAAGATAAACTGTGCAATTTTTGATATAAAAATAACGAAAAGATGCCTCCAAGTTGGGCAGATAACTACAAGGTCTTGGGGCTTGAACAAGCTCATACACTTCCATTGGATTATTTTAGACTTAAACTTGCTATGGAATTAATTGGAGATTCCGCATTTTGCATATGACTTTGTTGTATTTGAAATTCTTTTTTAGCATTGGTAACTTTATGCAAATAATTCCTCGCTTCTTCATATTTCAAAGAGGTGCGGAGTTTGCGATAAACTTCAGCAGAAGTCATAGAATTAATTTTTTGCACCGCTTTTGTGCGGTCTTTGTCAAAAACACTTAGCACATTGCCGCTTCCTGTATTATACGCAGCAATCACACAATATTCGTGGGATAAAGAATTTTTCACTCCTTTGATATAGCGAGTAAATAAAATATTGAGATAAGTAGAGCCGTATTGAATGTTTGTCTTAGGTGTAAAGAGCATTTCCTTTGTTGGAATCCCATCTCTGTTATTTAACATCTTATAAACATCTCTCCCTGCGCTTGCTGGCACAACTTGCATTAGCCCATAAGCTGGAATATGACTTACCGCATAAGGATTGAAACTAGATTCCGTTTTGATAATTGCAAAAATCAATGCTTGCTCTAGCTTGTATTCTTTAGCAAAAAGTGCAACATATTCGCCATATTTATGCTCACTTTGAACCTCGTAATCCTCTACCATTTCAAACTGCACATAATAAACCTTTTTCTTTGTGCCATTTTCTGTAATTTCTGTAGTTTGTAATTTGTTTTCTATTAAATAATCTGCATACTGATTCGCGCGCCAAGAATAAAGCACTGCTTTGCCCTCATTGTCTTTTACCAAATCTGCCAAATAAGGCTTGCTGTTAAAAGTAATTTCCTTATCAGAGTATAAATCTACTTCCTCTGGGTCTTCTGGCGTTAGCAATGTCGTTACAATGGCTCTTTTGAGGCTTGCTTTGGGATTCTCTGTATCTAGAGTTGCTACAGAAATGATACCTTTGCTAAAATCTACTTGCGCACGGGAGAGATAGGAATCTGTATATTTTACATACACTTCTTGTGAAGCAGTAGGAGTGTTATTTTCTCCCCATTTTTTAGAAGCATTTTGCGTCAAAGTTGTAACAATTTTTTTAAAATTTGCTTGTAAATTTTTAATATCACTTTCAATCTGTTTTGGATTAAGTGCGTAATTGACGGCTTTTTTTATCACTTGCTCTTTAGAGATTCCCTCTGTTAAAATCTGTGGGTTATAGATTAAATCCCTATAACTCATTAAACAGCCACCAAACACGAAGCTAAGCAAGGCTGCAAACAATAATCCAAAAAATACACAAAGAATCCTATTCATTAAAAACTCACGACTCTTTTTTGCATTGTTTCTAATGTAGCAATATTTTGTATTACCTTATTAATATTATCGGATTGCGCATTTTTAAGTCCCCCATCAAGCGTGCCACTCGTTTGGAATTTCTTTTTGCTATTCATTACCGTATGCAAACAGCTACGCACCTCTTTGGGATACAAAGAAGTGCGGAGTTTGCGATAAACTTCAGTAGAAGTCGTAGAATTAATTTTTTGCACCACTTTTGTGCAATTCTTATCAAACACATTAAGCGCATTACCACTTCCTGCATTATACGCAGCAATCACACAATATTCGTGGGATAAGGAATTGGCAATCCCTGTAAGATAACGTGTAAAGAGTATGTTTGAGTAAGTCGTGCCATATTGGATATTCGTCTTAGGTGTAAAGAGCTTTTCTTTCGTCGGAATCCTATCTTTATTATTTAATGTTTTATAAACATCTTTTCCCACATCTGTTGGCACGATTTGCATTAGTCCATAAGCTAAAGTATAGGAATTAAAAGATTTTGTCTTAACGATTGCAAAAACCAATGCCTCCTCTAGCTGATAATCAAATCTCACATACTCACCATATTTATGCTGATTTTGTGTGCGGTAATCCACACTCATAGCAAACTGCACATAATAGACTTGTTTTTTAAATTTTTTTTCTTTGATTTCGGTAGTTTTTAGATTGTTTTCTAGCAAATAATCGGCAAAATTATTTGCTTGTTTTTTTGGCTTATCCTTAGAAAAAAAATGTTTTTTCATTCAACCCCATTTTTGTTGAATTCATAAGCTAACATTCCACTTTGCACCTCTCTTGTCTTTGCTTCTCCTACCAACTCTTTTGCCAAAGCAAAACCAAAACATAATGCAGTAGCAGGACCTCTTGAGGTAATCAGATTCCCATCTTTGACAACAGCTTGATGAGGGATATAATTTTGATTTGCAATGTTTTCCTCTATACTAGGATAACAAGTAAAATTTTGATTAGTTAAAATATCGTGCTTAAAAAGTGCCAAAGGAGCTGCACAAATCGCTCCTATTACTCTGCCTCTTTTGTGTAAATCTGCTAGTAGCGCACCAACTTCTTTGGATTTGATAAGATTTTGTGTCCCCTCCCAGCCTCCAGGAAGCACAATACTATCAAGACTGCTTGCCAAAACTTCTGTAATTTTTACATTGACACCGATTTTTAAACCGCTTTGGGATTCCGCTATCAAAGTTTTTTGCGATTCCTCATCAACTGCTGCTAAAATCACTTCGCAACCCACACGCCTTAACACATCAATCACAGAAACAGCCTCAACCTCCTCAAACCCCTTTCCAAGTGGAATCAAAACCCTTATACTCATAATCTTTTCCCTATTTAACTTTGTCTAAATACTCACCTATTTCAGTATTCACACGAATTACATCTCCTTCTAATACATGGTAAGGAACTTGCACCACCGCACCAGTTTCAAGCGTGGCAGGTTTTTTCCCTGCACTTGTCGTATCGCCTTTGAAATTTGGAGGTGTCTCTGTGATTTTTAATTCCACAGTTTGCGGCACATTCACAGTAATTGCTTTACCATTATGAAACAAAATACTAACTGCCATTCCGTCAATCATCCATTTTGCAACCTCTCCTACTTGCTCCTCACTCAAACCGATTTGCTCGTAGTTTTCGTTGTCCATAAACTGAAAATAATCGCCATCGTGATATAAAAACTGCATAGAACGTTCTTGCAAATTCGGTTCTTCGCATTTATCCCCCGCGTGGAATGTTTTTTCTAATACTCTTCCGTCTAAAAAAGATTTCATTTTCACACGCACAAATGCTGCACCCTTGCCGGGCTTTACATGCTGATATTCTGTGATTCTATAAGGAATCCCCTCTAACTCAACTTTTAAGCCTTTTTTCAAATCTCCCATTGAATAAGCCATTGTATTCCTTTATTTAAATTTTATTAGAACTTCCTAAAATGTCCATACGCTCCGCAATCACTTGCACCATAAATGCCTTTGCAGGAGCGAAAAACTTTCTTAAGTCAAATTGTGTTTTATCCTCATTTGCTACGCGTCGCACTTCAGACATAAATGCAATTCTTAGGTCTGTGTCGGTATTGATTTTGTTAATCCCGCCCTTTACCGCTTCTTGCAAAAATGCAAAAGGCACGCCCTTACTTCCTTTTAAATCCCCTCCACTTGCCAAAAATGCTTCGCTGACATTTTGTGGAATCGCACTTGCTCCGTGTAAAACTAATGGAATCTTTGTGCGTCTTTTTACTTCAATCAAGCGGTCAAAGTCTAATTTTGGCTCACCTTTAAACTTAAAAGCTCCGTGGCTTGTGCCAATGGCTGGAGCTAAAAAATCTACTTTGGATTCTTTTACAAACTCTTCTGCTTCATTGGGATTTACCAAACACGCATCTTTTGCATCTACGGAGATATTATCCTCAATCCCCATTAAGCGTCCAAGCTCTGCCTCTACACTTACACCTGCAATGTGTGCAACCTCCACAACTTTTTTGGTTTCTTTTAAATTTTCCTCAAAACAATGATGACTTGCGTCGATCATTACGGAAGTGAATCCTGCGCGGATTGCTTTCACACAAGATTCAAAACTTGTTCCGTGGTCTAAATGCAATGCTACAGGAATATGTGGATAAGTTTTAGAGAGAATCTCCACCATTCCTACTGCCATTTCAATGCCCAAATATTTAATTGCACCCTCACTTGCTTGCACAATAATGGGAGAATTTTTAAGATTCGCTGCTTCAAAAATCGCACTTAGCATTTCATAATTTACAAAGTTAAAAGCACCTACGCCATAATTTCCCTTATTTGCCTTTTCTAAAATTGTATTTCCACAAACTAACATTGGGATTCCTTATTTAAAAATCTCAACTTTTGCTTTTTTTCGTAAGGATTCGCCCTCTTTTTTGATATTTTCTTGTAATTTTTTAATCTTTAGATTCTGCTCAATTTGCCCTTTTATATCATTAAGCGACAATGTGCCAGAAGATTTTTTATCTTCTACATAAATCACATGATAACCGAATTGTGTTTTAACTGGTGTTGCAGTATAAGTGCCTTTATTAAGTTTAAAGGCTGCGTTAGCAAATTCTGGCACCATTTGATTTTTGGCAAAATATCCTAGATTCCCTCCATCTTTTGCGGAACCATTTTGCATTTTTTCTCTAATAATTTCATTAAAGCGCGCACTTGTATTCTTGCCTGCTTTTTTAAGCTCTGCAATGATTGCTTTTGCGTCATTTTCGCTAGCCACTAAAATATGGCTTGCTTTTACCATTTCAGGTTGAACAAACTTGGTTTTGTTTTGATTATAAAATTGTGTAATTTCAGAATCTGTAACTTTGATTTTTTCTATTTGTTTGCGTGTCCAAACCTCAAGAGTTAGTTCCTCTTCCATAGCCACAAGGGCATCTTTGTATTCTTTAGAGCTTTGAATTTTGTCTTTTTTGGCTTGCTCTATCAAAAGCTTACGCTCCACTGCTTGATTGATAATCTGTGTTTTTGCATCTTCTGGTAATTGCTCAAACGCCACACCGGGTAAAGAACGCATTAAAGGCGCAATATCTTTTTCAGTAATAGACTTTCCATTTACTTTTGCATAATCTTTTGCAAAACTTACACCTTGCAACAAAGCAAATGCCACCATAGAACCCATAAGAATTTTTTTCATGTTTAACCTTAATTTGAAAATTTTTGAAATTTTACCTTTAAATTTTTAATATTTAATTAATGAAACCAAAAGCCATTCAATTAATCAATCGTTTTGTTGCACTTAAATCACTTCTTAAAGACACAAACCATAAAAACAAAAATCCTTACAAGCTTAAAGCAACTGCCAAAGCTGTAACAAAAAAACCTAGAATCGTAACTATACTAGCACTCAAATAATTTCGCTTGCAAAATGCAGTCAGAAAAAGCCCTGACAAATAAAGAACAATCAGTGCCACAGAGAATCCCACAGCCAAAATATCAAAATACCACTTCCCAGCTGCTTTATGTAGCATCAAAAGCACTCCATACCAGCCTCTCTCTACACTGCGAACAATGGGATTCCCTGCCTTATCTTTTGAAAGTGTTACAGAATACTTTAAGTTTCCCATAGAATATGAGTTTCTAAAAAAACGCACGTCTGTATTTTGTGGAATCTTTAGATGATTTTTTTTAAGCGTTTCTAAAATGATTCGTTGTTCCTCTCCTTTGATAATTGGGGATTCCACCTTAACCTCTACAATCTCCGCTCCCGCATTTTGACGCACACCAAAAATATGAAAAGAACCTGTAATTGCATAAATTAAAGCCATAGGAATAAAAAACAAACTCACATACAAATGGATTTGCATCCAAGTTTTATTAGAAATCAATTTCTTTTTTATCATTTTTTATCCTTAAAATTCTGCGCGCAAAGTAAGCCAAAGATTCCTACCTGGAATCATTCTTTGATAATTATTCGTATAAGACAATCCTCTCGCACCTTGATAGGTTACATAATCCACAAAGTCTTCATCTAGTAAGTTGTTAATCACTGCTCCCAAAGTCCATTTTTTATTAAAATGATAATTTGCTCCCAAATCTACCGTATGCATATCTTTATAATACGCTCCCGGACCAATATTTGCAGTGTGTGCATTCGTCGTTGGAGTTTTTAGCTTTCCAACATAGCGCACATAAGTATCCCATTTGCTTTGTTTGTAGGAGAGTTTTGCGGAGAGATTATGTCTTGGCACATCGTTTAAATCACTCCCTTTGTCCGCCCCGCTCTTTTTTTCTGTTTCTGTTAAAGCATAGTTAAAATCCGCATAGATTCCATTAGGAATCACAGAGGTCAAAAGTGCTTTGCTTTTCAATGAAACCTCTACACCCGAAACTACTGCTTTGTCTATGTTTTCATAAATATTACACGAATCGTATCCACACACTCCATATCCGCTTGGCAACATTGTGCCATTTAAATAATTTTGCGTGCTAATTGCCTTTTTTAAGTCTGTGTAGAATCCTGTAATCGTAAAAGTTGCCAAAGGCAACTCTACGATTCCACTTAACTCATAATTCCAACTCTCCTCTGCTTCCAAATCCTTGTTTCCATATGAGGCAATATCTCCACCTGCTCTACTGCTACTCACATCATATAACCCATCATAACGTGTGGCAAGCTCTGGAAGCCTCAATCCACTAGAGATTCCAGTCTTTAAGGTAAGCCACTCTGTCGGATAAGTATTAACATAGAATCTTGGATTGAAAAACTCTTTGTAAAAATCATCATAATTCACCCGCAATCCCGCAGTGGTAGAAACATACTCATTAAAGAAATATTCCCCCTCACCAAATAGCGCAAACTGATTGGAATCCTTATCAAACTTCGTATCACGATTAAAAAGTCTTTCGTATTTATAATAAGGTCCCGCAGTTAAAATCAAAGCACCTTTATCACCAAAATCATAATCCTTTTTCAAAGAAGAGCTTAAAATAATATTAGAATCATCAACCAGTCTTGTTCTATCTGGAGTGCCTGCACTTGCTCCTAAATTCACATCTTTATGTGGAATTTTTTGTGTGTTGAGATATTGGATATAGTTATTAATAGAACCCCAATCGTAGCTTCCATCGTGGTTTAAAATCGCATTATAGCGATGATATTCCCTCACGGCTGTAACTTGTGCGGAAGAAGTATTTAAGCTACCCATTCGTTGAAATCCGTAATCAAAATCCGCATAAAAACTATTTTGTGCATCTAAAAGATAGTTTAAGCGCCCACCGCCTGAAATATTACGATAACCTGTTGGGGAATGGCTTGTGTAAGGATTCGTGCTAGTGGGTAAATACCCGGGAATATCTTTTTGATAGAAATAATTTCCTTCGCCATAATACACTTTACCTCTAAGGTTTGCAGAAAATTGTTCATTGATAGGCACAAAAAGATTACCATTAACTCCATAGGTATTCCCCCAAGTATCGTGATGCTCTTGCAATCTTGTTTCAAGCGCAATCGTTCCACTTAACTCACTTGGATTCTTTTTGGTGATAATATTAATCACCCCACCCATTGCATCGCTTCCATAGATAAGAGATGAAGGACCGCGAATCACCTCTACGCGTTCAATCATACTTGCAGGCGGAATAAATCCACTTGTAGAATCAAAACCATTACCATCAAAACCCGCGTCCATATTCACGCGTTTGCCATCTATCAAAATCAAAGTATATTTAGACGACATACCGCGCATTTGGATTGTTGTACCCCCTGTTTTGCTGATTGTCGTAGAAACACCCGGAACCTCCTGCACAATGTCTCCCAAATCCCTAATAGGACGATTTATAATCTCTTCTGCAGGAATCACAGAAATGCTCGCAGGAGCTTCTTTAATATCTTGTTCAAATCCAGAGGCACTCACGACAGAATCCCCTAAAACAAACTGCTCTGTCTTTGAAAATAAACTTCCTTGGCTGATTAATATTCCAGCTGAAATTAAAAAAATTTTACGCATTTCCTTATTATTCTCCTTATTTGAAAATTGAATTAAAAATTATAATAATCATTACTAAAATTAAAATAAATTTTGCTTTTTTATTGCATTAATAACTAATAATAATCATTTTTATTATTTTATAAGCTTTAAAGTTTCATAATTTTGAAAATTACTTTTATGAAAGGAAAATTTATGGAAATTCTTAAATCCTATGTGGATATTCTCATCTTTACAATTCTTGGATTAATGGCATTTATAGCTCTTTGGTGCGTGATTGAGAGGCTATTGTTTTTTAGAAAACTTGAGCTAAAAAACTTCAACACTCAAGAAAACTTTGAAGCAGCCATTACAGAAAATCTAACAACATTGCATATTATTTATTCTAATGCTCCTTATGTTGGACTGCTTGGCACGGTGATTGGCATTATGATTACCTTTTACGATATGGGGCTTAGTGGAAATATTGATGTCAAATCCATTGTAATGGGGCTTTCTTTGGCATTAAAAGCCACTGCACTTGGGCTACTTGTTGCGATTCCATCTCTTATTAGCTACAACGCACTTTTTAGAAAAGTCAGCCTCTTAAACAATGATTATAAAGCAAATACAAAGAATCCACGATGTTAAAAATTCAACATTCAGAGGGACTAAATATTGTTCCTTTTATTGATGTCATTTTAGTTTTACTTGCAATGGTGTTGAGCATTTCTACCTTTATTGCGCACGGAGAGATAAAAATAGAATTGCCTAAATCTGATTCAAGTATGCAATCTTCTAATGATTCCAACAAAATCCAAATCCTTATTAACGCACAAGATGTTTATTACTTGGAAGACAAAGAAACCACACTTGAGGAGATTCAAAAAAGAATTAATACTTTGGATAAACAAACAATTGTGGAACTCAAAAGTGATAAAAATGCAACTTTTAATAGTTTTGTGCAAATCATTGATATTTTAAGAACAAATCATCACGAGAATTTTCAAATCATTACCGAGAAAAACCAATGAATGCACTTTCAACTCACAAAGCCCAAGCTTTTTATTTAACAACTCTTTGTTTTCTACCTTTAGTCATAGGATTTTTTAACTACTTCCTAATTTTTAAAATTAATCCTAAAAATCAAGAAAATTTTACGCTTAGTATGCAACAATTTATTGCACAATCCTATATTGCTCACCCTCAACAATCCGCACAACAACCATATATGGAAAACAAGAAACCGATTCCAAAAAAACACAAAATACATAAAAAACACAAACACATAAGAGACAAATCATTTTCTCAAAACCAAACAACCACTCAACCTCAAAACAACACAAACCCCGTATCTCCTTCAAATACAAGCGGAACAGAAACGCAATTTTTCTCCTATGGCAAAGACAATAATCCTTTTTTAAAAGCTGTAAAATTAGCGATTGATAGTGCCACCACTTATCCAAGACAAGCAAGAAAAATACGCATACAAGGAAAGGTTTTGGTGGAATTCCTATGGACCCAACAAAAACAATTAAAGGATTTAAAAATTATTAAAAGTTCAGGATATGAGATTTTGGATAAAAATACGCTCCAAACCATACAAAGAGCTTCGGTTGATTTTCCAGTTTATACAAATAATGTGCGCTTGCAGATTCCTATTATTTATCAGTTAAAAGATTAAATTCCCAAATGCCTTAAAGCATTTGGGAATAAGCATTAATACGCAGAAGTTTTAGAATCAATTACCTTATAGTTATAAGGTTTGTTATTTTTATCCAATTCCATTAATTCTTTTGGAGCTGGACCATTGATTTCTTCGTGTTTATAATAACGTTCTCCTGCTTTATGTCCATTCAAATCCACTTTATAAATAATCTCACCCGGATTATACTTTTGAATCTCCTCGAAACCTAAATTAGAGGTTTTAAAATCTTTGATTCCATTTGCATTTGCGATTTCAACAAGTTTTGTTTGCCCCATTCTAGCCATTTCAACTGCTTGAAGTAACATTCTACTTGCCTCTCTTGGATTGTGGAATCCTGTGGAGTTTTCCGCACCCACGAAGTCGCCTCTCATTTGTCCTTTGCGATGAAGCTCTAATGGCTCTTTTAAAGCCGCAGAAATCTTTTTATCATCTACTTTGCCATCCGTTTGAAAAGCAGGCAATGCACCAAGTTTCTCACGCATAACTTTAATGTCTTCAATTAAACTAACCGTTGCATATTCTGCACTTCTTAAATCAAATGCAATGGATTTTTGAATATCAAAAATTTGCGCTTTTAAATACTCTTCGCTTTGTGTATGGCAAGTTTTGCACGCAGCGTTAATATCTTGCAATGGAGAGGTGATATTGTGTTCTGTCATTTTCTTCGCTCCTTTGCGCTTATAGGGCATATGACAATCCGCACAACTTACGCCATTTGCTGCATGGACACCACCGCTAAAAAGCTCTGTCTCTGGGTGTTGGATTTTTAACATCGGGGCTTTAGTGATTTTATGTTGCCAATCTTGGGCAAAAATATCACGCACTTTTTCATAATGCTCATCAAACATTTCAATTCTAAAAGGCTCATTTTTCTTCCAAGCACTCCAAGGAAATACCAATTCTAAGCCTGCAACTTCAATTTCAGTGGGCTCGTTGCCATTTCTCCAAGAATCAAACTCATCATAAGTTTTTTGTGTGCCATTCCACCACTTTTGTGTAGAATCATTCGCAATAGATTCTCCCATCACCTTAACTTTTGTGCCTGTTGGTTTAAAGTAATATTCTACGTGGCATTGTGAGCAAACGAGTGTGCGCATTTCATCGCGACTTGCTTTGATTCCTGTTACAGGGTCTTTTTCATAACCACGACTTACAAGTGCATTAATTGCAGCCTGACGCGTTAAACGCAACTGCATATCATTTGGATTATGACAATCCGCACAAGTTACCCCCATTCTTTTACCGCCATGCGGTCCGCTATGTGCTTCAGAGTTTGGCTCAATTCCATTGACTGCTGGGACATTTTTAATCATCGTCCAATATTTCGTAGAGTTAAAAGAAATCCATTTTTCCTCTGGGGTATTTCCGATTCCAACATTTTTAAGTAACCAAGGGCTCCAACCACTATGACAATTCATGCAAGCCGTAGGTTGTCCGCCAAATCCTGCAAAGCCATGTGCATTTAGAAAATCTTTATTATTTCTTGCTGTATCCATTTGATCTACTTGAATCCAAAAATGCCCTCTCTCCTCATTTGCGTCAATGCTAAAAGGATAGCCCGCCCAAAGAATCGTAAGCTGTGGATAACGAATCAATTTAGAATACGCCAAATTCCCACCAAATTCTGTTGAAATAGGAGCTTGCTTTTCTACCGTCAAATACATATCCAAATAATCCGGAAAATTCTTGCCCCAATAGTCAAAAGTTGGATTTTCATCACTCATCTCTACAAAGCCCTTAGAGCTTAGCCCACCTGTGCTTTCTGCTTGTTTCTTGCTAATATCAGAGTTTAGCCAAAGCATTCCAGAAATCACAATTAAAACAATCACCACCAAAATTGGCATTAAAGGCGATTTTTTTTGCATTTTAACCTCCTAAATAATTTAAAAACCTCGTTTATGTCCTACGCCTGTATGGCAAGAAACACAACTAAGAGACTCATTCCCGTGTGGATTAGTCGTAGGATTCACGACATTACTCACCATTTCGCTATGGCAACGCACGCAATTATCTTGAATCATTCCTTTAGATTTTTGTGTTGCACTCAAATTTGTTGGCAACACATCTAGTTTAAAGGTAAATGCATACGCGTGCCCTATTCCACTTTCCGCTTTTGCAATCCACTTCTCTACAAAACTATGCGGTAAATGGCAATCATTACAAGTTGCACGTGGTTTTCCAGCAATCTTTTTTGAATGCGAGCTTTTCAACCAATCATTATAAACATCATTCATAATATGGCAATTATTACAAGCTTCACTTTCATTGCTGAAATATGACATACCTTTTGCATTATAGAAAGTATATAGCCCTATAATACAAGCAAATAGACACAAAACCCCTAACAACAAAGCGACAAATGAGAGCGGTTTTTTAGGTTCTTTACCGTTCAATAGACGCTCCTTTTAGTATTTTTTGAATCCAAAATCATTCAAAGATTCTAAATTCAAGGACATTATTTTAATTTTATTTTCTACAAAACTCCTTGACTTAAATCAAAAAGTAAATAGTTGGTAAATAGAATTGTAAAAGAGAAGTAGAATGAAAGTGAAAAGCTTAAAAAACCCTCAAGGGAAACTTGAGAGTTTTAGAATTTATACAAAAGCAACTGCAACGAATCCTAAGATAACGCTAAAGGCAATCGCTAAAACGCCGGGAATCAAGAATGCGTGGTTAAAGATATAATGCCCGATTCTTGTTGAACCTGTATCGTCCATTTGCACCGCACCAAGTAATGTAGGATAAGTTGGCAATACAAACAAAGCAGAAACCGCAGCAAAAGAAGCAACAATCATATAAGAATCGCCCGGATTTGCAACACTAATACCTAGAGCTGTAATCACCACAGGTGTAATTGCTTTTGCAGTGGCTGCTTGAGAATACAACAAGGTAGCCGCAAAGAAATAAGCAACTGCCAATAAAGCTGGAATCTGTTTAACCAAATCGCTAGACAATTCACCAATTTGTGTTTTATAACCATCTACAAATGTATTTCCAAGCCAAGCAACACCAAGCACGCACACACACGCAATCATACCAGATTTAAATACGCTCGAATCTGCAATTTTACCTACTTCAATTTTGCAAAGAATGGTGATAAAAGTCGCTACCCCGAGCATAAAACTCATAATCGCTGCATCTCTAGGCACGACAACATTTTCAATAAAGACAGGTTTGCCACCAATTTTTGAAATTGCAGTCGCATACAAAACAACAGCCAAAACGCCAATAAGGAAAATCCCAACAGAAAGTTTTGCACCTTCTTTAAGTTGCATATTTTGCGCACCTACTGCTGGTTTTACTAAACCTTTTGCTAATCTATCTTGATATACAGGGTCTGAACTCAAGTCAAGATTTGAGAACATTGTAACCACAAACGCTGTTAGCATACAACCAATAAATGTAGTTGGAATCCAAATAGCCAAAAGAAGTGGATAACTCCAACCAAGTGGCTCTAGCGCACCGGTCATATATACAACTGCCGCACTTACAGGGCTTGCAGTAATTGCGATTTGACTTGCAACTACCGCAATAGAAAGCGGTGCAGAAGGTTTAATATTTTGCTCTTTTGCTACTTCCACGATAACAGGAATCATAGAAAATGCAGTGTGCCCAGTCCCCGCCAAAATTGTCAAGAAGTAAGTAACGGTTGGAGCAAGATAGTTGATATATTTTGGATTGGAACGCAAGATTCTCTCTGCAATTTGCACTAAATAATCTAAGCCTCCTGCAAGCTGCATTGCAGAAATTGCTGCAATAACAGACATAATAATCAAGATAACATCCCATGGAATCGCACCAGGCTTCATACCAAGGCAAAGCCCTAAAATCACAACACCTAAACCACCGGCATAACCGATTCCAATCCCTCCAAGTCTAATCCCTACAAAAATCGCGCCAAGCAGCACAATCACTTGCAGAATAAGCATTAACATTTCCATTCTTTTTCCTTATTTTTTTGATTTCATTTGTGGATTTAGCATATTTTTTGGGTCTAAGATTTTATCAATCTCTTCTTTTGGTAAATATCCTCTCTCCAAGCAAATATCCGCTACTGATTTGCCTGTCTGCAACGCTTCTTTTGCCATACTAGCGGATTTTTCATAGCCCAACACAGGGTTAAACGCTGTTACGATTCCAATAGAATTAAGCACTGCATTTTTGCAAGCTTCCGGATTTGCAGTCAAATCTTTGATAGCCTTTTGAGCTAAAGTTCTCATTGCATTTTCCAAAACTATTACAGAATTAAAAAGTGCGTAGGCAATACCGGGCTCAAACGCATTTAACTCAAACTCTCCTCTTTCACTACAAAGCATAATCGTTACATCATTTCCGATGACTTCATAGCAAGCCTCTCCCACAACTTCGCAAATTACAGGATTCACTTTGCCGGGCATAATAGAGCTTCCGGGCTGCATTTTTGGCAAATTCACTTCGCCAAGTCCGCATCTAGGACCGCTATTCATTAATCTTATATCGTTTGCAATTTTAGAAAGTCTCACTGCAGCAGTTTTTAGTGCGCCGCTGACATGCACGAAATCCGCAGTATCTTGTGTCGCAGCGATAAAGTCCTCTGCAGGCTTAAATTCTACTCCTGTGATTTCTTTTAGTTTTTTCTCTACGACAAATTTATAATCTGGGTGGCAGTTGATTCCTGTTCCAATCGCAGTTGCACCCATATTAAGCACCGCCATAGATTCTCTTGCTGCTTTGATTTTTGCAATATCACTTTTGATATAACTTGCAAACGCATTAAATGTATTTCCAAGTGTTGTTGGTACAGCATCTTCTAACTCTGTGCGTCCCATTTTGATAATATCTTTCCATTCTTTTGCTTTTTTCTCAAGCTCTTTTTTAAGCTCTTCCATTGCCTCAAGTAAATGTCCTAATTTCTCGTGAGTTGCAACTTTGATAGAGCTTGGATAGGTATCATTCGTGGATTGTCCCAAATTGGTATGGTCATTAGGGTGAAGATATTGATATTCTCCCTTTTTATGTCCCATACTTTCCAATGCAATGTTAGTAATGACTTCATTAACATTCATATTAGTAGATGTTCCAGCACCTCCTTGCATCATATCCACGACAAATTGGTCAATAAATTCACCATTAATCAATCTATCCGCGGCTTTTGCAATTGCATCTGCTTTTTGTGCATCAAGCACTCCTACTTCTTTGTTTGCTAATGCAGCTGCTTTTTTAATTTGTGCAAACGCCTTGACAAAAAAAGGATAGTTTTTGAGCGTTCTTCCAGTCATTTTGAAGTTTTCCACAGCTCTAAAAGTCTGCACTCCATAATACACAGAATCGTCAATTTCTAACTCACCAATGAAGTCATGTTCTTTTCTAGTTCCCATGATAACCTCTTCTGTAAAAAATTAAAATTTTAAAGATTAACCTTGAATAATCTTTAATAAATTGATATTACACTTAATATATTTGTAGTTTGATAAAATCTAATATATAAAACAAAATTTTTATAATTTTTTAATAATTTTTCAAAATACCTTGCTTGCACTCATATAAAATGATTCCAAAAGAAACAAAAGTTGCACATAAAGTTCCCAATGGATAAGAAAGAATCACACCATTAAATCCATACATTTTGGGTAGAATCATCACAAAACAAAGCGCAAAAAGTAAAGTATAGGAAAAAGTAATCACAAAGGAACTGAACGTGCGCTGAATGGATTGAAAGAAAATCGCACTCACAATATTAACACCCAACAAAATATAGCCCAAAAAATAAAATTTCATTGCATTTTGTGTATCACTCAACAAGCTTGCATCACGCATTGCAATGTCATTTGGCAAAAACCAAGCAATCAAAAAAGGAGAGAAAACAAAAGTCAAAAAATAAAGTGTGATTCCACCTCCAAAGCTAAAAACTAAACCAAAGTTAAACACTCTTCGCACGCGCTCCATTAATCCTGCACCATAGTTAAAACTTGCAATGGGTTGCACACCTTGCGCCATAGAAAGCAGAATCGTAAAAGGAATAATCCCCACATACATTAAAACACTATAAATTGCGATTCCTCTATCTCCCGCAATTTCTGCAATCGTATGGTTAAAGATTAACATCATAATGCTCACGCTAATCTCTGAACTACTTTGTGGGATTCCATTTTTAGTTGCACTTAAAAGCGCGTAAATATCAAATGTCCTGATGAGATATAAATCTCCTTTTTTGCGCAAGAAATGTTGTAGTAAAATGCACATTCCAATCCCGTGTCCAAGCAATGTGGCTAATGCACTACTTGCGATTCCAAGCTCTAATATAAATAAAAAAATATAATTCAGCACAATATTTGCCAATGAACCTACAATCATTGCAATCATCGCGAGCACTGGCTGTTTATCGTTAATTGCAAAAATATCTAACATCGGGTGCAAAATGATGATGAATGCCCCAAGATAAATGACTTCGGTATAATGCCGCACAAGTGGCAAAAGTGTCGCGCTACTACCAAGCATTAGTGCAATAGAATCGCTATAAAAATACAACACAATCCCACCAATAAGGCTTGTGCTTAATGCAAAATAAAACACACTGCTAAACACAATCCTCGCACGAAAGGCTTTCCCGCGTCCCAAAAAATAGGAAGCCATTGCCGCAGCACCCACGCTAAAGAGCAATTCAAAAGCAATAAGAATCGGAAAAATAGGCCAAGCAATTCCAATCGCTGCCAACGCATTTTCTCCAAGCTTCTTACCCACAAAGATTCCATCAATCGTGGAATAGGTAGAAAGAGCAAGCATAGCAATAAGTGAGGGCAAAAAATAACTTAAAAATAATTTTGGAATTGCTGCCGTTTTGAGGTTAAGCTTTTTCATTTTGTGAATTTCCCTGTGTTTTTGTGGATTCTATCACAACTTTGCTTTACAAAGTCGGAATCCCTAAAGCGTCCTTGCAAACTCCAACGCAGCTTCCTTGCTAACTTTGGGAGAAAGCAAAATCTCTGCTTCTGCCCCCAAAAGCTCCCTTGCACATTTTTGCGTCGTCTCCCCAATACATAATGCGATAAAACTAGAATCCCAAGCGAAATTAAGCAAAAACGCCCTAATATGCGAGGGTGCGCTGAAAAAGATTACACAATCTCTTGTCAAAGGTTCTTTTTGCGATTCTTGCAATTGGCGCGGTGAAGTTTCATAAAGAATAGATTGTTGTAGCGAGATTCCCGCGCTTGCTAAGATTTGTGGAAGCTTTGAAGCAATTTTATGCGCCCGAATAAAGAGAGGCTTTTTGCCCTGCAAATGTGGAATCAACTCTCTTGCAAACTCCTCGCCATACGCACGACTTGCGCTAAAGAAAGGCTTAAGGTTTAAGCTTTTTAAGGCTTCGTTACAGCCGCTACCTAGAGTAAAACTAGGCAGATTCCGCCACCTCTGCATTGCCTCTACTGCATTAGGCAAGGATTCTAAATTTTTCTTTAGCGCAAAAATGGCGTTTTTTGAAGTAAAAATCAAAGAATCGCACGAAAAAAATTTCTCTAAAACCGCGCAATCCAAAAGTGTTTTTATCTCTAAAAGTGGCAAAATTATAATGGATTCCTTTAATTCCTTACCAAATCTTTGCAAATCGGGAGGCATTTTTGTGATATAATAAATCGTTCTCATTTGTTAATTTTAACAAAATTTTATAAAAATTCAAGAGGCAAATAATGTATATTAAAAATCAGAGTTTAGCGATACCTGCGGATTTAGAAAAGATTGATTTAAATGAATTTATCGTGATTGATTTGCGTGGGAGGGGATATTTTCTCATTAGCCATATTCAAAACGCGATTAATGTGGAATCCCTGCAACGCATTGCCTTTATCGCACAAGAAAATGCTGATAAAAAGATTCTGCTTTATTGCCATAGCGGAGCGACTGCGGCGGACTTTGGCACACAGCTTGCACAGCAGGGATTCCATAATATTTATTATGTAGATGAGAATTACTTTAATCTCGCAAAATATGGAATTGCGGTGGAGGGCGATGCGGGATAATCCTGTCATTGCAAGATTCTATAATCGTTATTCACTCGTTATTACAAGCATTTTATAAACTTACTTGGCAATCTATAACTTTGCGCAAGTGGATTCTGCCCTTTTATCATTGAGAGAAACTCTAGGTTTTCTTGGCAATCCATAATCAAACATACCTAATGATACAATACATTATTTTACCATTGCGAATATTTTTGTAAAAATGCTCATACTTATGCAAAAGCAAATCAATAGAGGCTATGATTCAAATTGTTTAGATTTCTATTTAAATTTTGCATTTGATATAGCATTTGGTTCTGATAATTCTCTTGGTCTTGTTGCCTCCAATACTCTAAGCTTCTGTCAAAATTCTCTTGCTGCATTCTATTTTGTTCCCATATACTTCTATTTAATTCATCTAGTTGTTGTGATAACATTTGTCTTTGCTGCATTGCCATTTGTTGTCGTTGCATTTCCTCTTGTTGCTTCATTTGCTGCACTTGAAATGCAAACTGCATATCTTTATCTAAATCTGGATAATCTGGTCTTTGTAGAGTGCTTCGGACGCCTTGGGGATATTCTTCTACCACATCACCCCAATAGTTTTGGAATGTAGCCCTTGCGCCACTTATCCATATTGCTTCACATTATACCGTATTATAATTGTCATTTTCAAAAGTATAATATAAAGTTACAGGCGTATAACCTTTACTCTGTCCGCCACAAACTAAATTCGCACCTATCGGATTTGTATTATAAGTAATTCCATAATGACCACTACTGCACCCTATTGTAAAAAACGATAATATCGTTAAAAATGTAATTAAGAAAATTTTCATTGTAACTCCTAAATTTTGCTATCTTTTAGCCTTTGCTCGTTCCATTGCCAAAGCCCTTTGATAATTAATTTCATTTTGCAATAATTTTCTCTCTAACTCTTGCCTTCTTTTAACCTCATTAGCGACCATATCTTTATAAGTAACATTAGAACCTAAGATTGCTTGTTCTTGCATAGATAATCCGGGAGCTGCAAACCCATTTTCTAAAACTCGTGTAGGGTCATATTGCTTGCTTAATTCATACTCTTGATATGCTTGTCTGTCAGCTAGTTCCTTTTCAGTAGCGACATCAAAAGCATATAAACCAACCATAAGAAAGACTAATAATATAGCTTGTTTAAAAATTGATACTCTCACTTGCTCTCCTTTTAAGATTTTAGCATTATGGTTAAATTAACCTACGCAAGCTGTAATAGCCCAACCAACAATAACAAAGATAGCGGCACTAACAATAATTCCAAAGACAGGATTTCCTGTTTTTTCTGCAGCTGCTGCACCAGCACCCAAACCACCAAAGAAAACAAATTGAATAAAGGCAAAAATGTAGCAAAAATTCGTAAAGAAAAAGGCATATCCCAGCTTGAACTCTCCTTGCGACTTGGACACAAAAGTGTAAGCATTGTCGCGAGTGCAGAGAGGTTTTACAGAGGGGCGCATTTCAATATTGAGCATCTTTTAATGATTGCAGAAATCCTAGAAGTGGATATTTGCGAGTTTTTCAAACCCTCATTATAGAATCTTAAAAGTGAGATTATAGGTTATAGATTGTTCAGGCAAGCCCTCGCAATGATGAAAAACAAAGCATCTGCCACTGCGTCATTGCAGACATTTTGCCCTGATTGCCCTTGCGCACACCCACGCACTGGAGAAAGCAAAGGCGAGATTATGCCCTCCGCGATTCCCAACAACATCTAACATTTCCCCAACAATATAAAGGTTTGAATATTTTTTGGATTCCATAGTTTTGGGATTAATCTCCTCTCCGCTCACACCTCCTCCACTTACTTCTGCATTTTCAAAGCCCTTTGTTGTTGGATTTTTAAGCTCAAAATTTTTCAGTTTAAACACTAATTGCTTCAACTGCTTCGTATTTTTAGGATTCCAATGAAAATTTTGCGCAAAAGCTTTGGCGATTTTAGGATTCAAAAATCCACTTAGTAGAGAAATAAGATTCCGTTTGGGATAGGTTTTTGCAAGATTTACAAGCTGATTTTCCAATGCTCTTTCCTCAAAACTTGGCAAAAAATCCAAAATCATCGTCAAATCTTTTTCCAATCTCACATAAGAGGAAATGTCCAACACCCCAAATCCCGAGATTCCATAATCTGTAAAAAGCACATCTCCTAGCACTTCAGCAAGCGTTTGATTGGCTTTTTTGAGCGTTAGTTTTGCCTTGATTTTCACACCATTTAGAGCGCAAATCAATGGGGACTCTATATTCAAAGAAACCAAAGAGGGGTAAGTTTGAACAATCTCTAATCCCAAATTTTTAGCTAATTCCAACCCCTTATCACTTCCTCCAAGTTTTGGTGTAGCTTCGCTTCCACAAGCAAGCACCACGCAAGAATACTTTTCTTGTCCTTGCGCACTTTTCAGCAAGAATCCCCCTTGTGTTTGACATAATTCCAAAACTTCAGTTTCCAAAACCATTGTGAAATTTTTGGAATCTTTTAATATATCACCAAAGACTTCTAACACGGATTTTGCGGAATTGCTTTGCGGATAAACCCTACCATCTTCGCAAATCTCCAATGCGATTCCAAGCTTTTGACAAGTCTTTGCAAATGTTCCAAAACTGCAAGTTTGCAAAATGCTTTGAATCTCTTTTGGGGTAAAGCTTGAAGTTTGATAATGTTTTGAGTTAGTGTGTTGATTGTGGATATTGCAACGTCCATTCCCTGTGGCAAGGAGTTTTTTGCCTAAAGTCTTGTTTTTTTCATACAAAACAATCGGGATTCCAAAGGACAAAAGTAGCATAGCACAAAAGATTCCGCTTGCTCCTGCACCAATAATTGCGACCTTTGGAATCTCTTGCAACTTTTTACCTAATGCAAGCTTTTTGCATAAAAATTATTGAAAACTCCCATAAGTCATTAGCTTGTTATAACGATTCTGCAAATAATTAGAATCTGCTTGAATTTCCTTTAAGGTAGTCAAAAAATAATTTTTAATTGCCTGAGCTGCACTTTCCTTGTCTCTATGCGCGCCAATTTGAGGCTCTTGGATAATTGCGTCAATGAGACGAGATTCTTTTAAGGATTCTGGAGTGATTTTAAGGGCTTGTGTAGCACTTTCAATCTTGCTTGAGTCATTCCACAAAATCGCAGCGCAACCCTCTGGAGAAATCACACTAAACACAGAATATTGCATCATTGCTAGCCTATCTGCCACGCCAATTGCAAGCGCACCTCCACTTCCTCCCTCGCCAATTACAATAGAAATTGTCGGCACTTTTAGCTTGCTAAATTCTTGTAGATTTTTTGCAATCGCCTCACTCTGTCCGCGCTCCTCTGCACCGATTCCGGGATAAGCTCCTGGAGTATCTACAAACATCAGAAGCGGGATTCCAAATTTTTCTGCCATTTTTGCGGCGCGCAACGCTTTACGATAGCCTTCCGGATTTGGCATACCAAAGTTTCGCTGGAGCTTATTTTTTGTTCCTCTACCCTTTTCCTCACCAATTACCATAACCTTTTGCTCCTCAATTCTTCCCAAGAAACAAACGATGGCATTATCATCTTTGAAGTGTCTATCCCCGTGAATCTCTAGTGGTTCTTTTAAAAGCAATGTGATATAATCCATTGCATAAGGGCGGTCGGGGTGGCGTGCTAATTGAAGCTTTTGATAATCCGAAAGATTAGAATACACCTTTGCTACTTCTTTATCCAAGTCTTTTTGCAAAATCGCAATTGCTGGGGTATCATTTTTTAATTGTGCAGTTGCAATATTTTCTTGGATTGTTTTAATCTTTACTTCAAAATCTAAATAAGTTGCCACAATTTATACTCGTTTAAAAATCACAACCCCATTAGTTCCGCCAAAACCAAAAGAATTGCTCATAAATGCGTTAATCTTTGCTTCTCGTGCAGTATTTGGAACATAATCTAAATCGCAATCTGGGTCTTTTTGGATTTGGTTAATTGTTGGTGGCAAGATTCCTTTTTGCAAAGACATAAGAGAAATGACAGCTTCAATACCCCCTGCTGCGCCCAAGCAGTGTCCAATCTGTCCTTTGGTAGAGCTCACAGGCGGCACTGCGCCATTAAAGACTTTTTTAAGAGCCAAAGTCTCATAATAATCATTATATTTCGTGCTAGTCCCATGTGCATTGACATAATCAATCGGAATCCCCGCCATTTGTAATGCCATTTTCATTGCGCGATAAGCCCCTTCACCCTCTGGTGCAGGTGTCGTAATATGGTTTGCATCTCCACTTTCGCCAAATCCTACAAGCTCTGCATAAATGTTTGCCCCTCTTGCTTTAGCAATTTCATATTCTTCAAGCACCAATGCTGCTGCTCCCTCACCCATTACAAAGCCGTTGCGCTCATTGTCAAAAGGACGGCTCGCAAGCTCTGGGGCGTCGTTTCTATCCGAAAGGGCTTTCATTGCAGCAAACCCACCGATTCCAACACCACAAATCGCAGCTTCTGCTGCGACAACTAGCATTCTATCTGCACAATTTAGCATAATCGTTTTGCCCGCTTCACTAATTCCGTGCGTGCCAGCCGCACACGCTGTAACACTTGCTAGATTAGGACCTTTGAGTGAATAATCAATAGAAATGAAACCTCCTAACATATTCACAAGCGAAGAGGGAATAAAGAAAGGGGAAATGCGTTTAGGACCGCGTTCAAAGTTAATCACAGAGTTTTTTTCAATATTTCCCAAACCTCCAATTCCAGAAGCAGAACTCATACCAAATCTCTCTGCATTTACATTGTCTAGTAATTTCCCTTCACCATTTAGCAAACCACTATCTTGCATTGCCTCTTTAGCGGCTTTGATTCCTAGTTGAATAAAGCGGTCTGCCTTTTTGACTTCTTTTGCGTCCATTACAGAAGTGGGGTCAAAGTTCGCAATTTCTGCGGCAATTTTTACAGGAAATTCCGAGACATCAAAAGAGGAGATTGTTTTAACTCCACATCTTCCATCTACAATAGCTTTAAAAGAATCTTCTCTATTTAATCCGAGAGCATTAATCATTCCTATCCCGGTAACTACTACGCGTCTCATATTTCTCCTTATTAAATTAAAAACTTTAAACAAGCGCACCCAAAGGCGCACCTAAGTTAATTTTGCTTTATTTTAAGCTTTTGATTTTTCAATGTATGCGACAACATCACCTACGGTTTGGATTTTTTCTGCTTCCTCATCAGGAATCTCAATCTCAAATTTTTCCTCTAATGCCATTACAAGTTCTACAACATCTAAAGAATCTGCCCCCAAATCATCTACGAATTTAGATTCTGGCTTTACTTCACCCTCATTTACATTGAGTTGCTCTACTACAACTGCTTTTACATCATCAAACATTGCCATTACTATCTCCTTAAAAAATTTCAATAAGTCAGTATTGTAACCGAGTTTTTCTTAAAAATTTCAAAAACTTTTCAAGTTACTTACATATATAATCCACCATTAACCTTTAAGACTTCCCCTGTGATATAGTTTGCACCATTAGAAAGCAAAAATGCCACCGCACTTGCAACCTCTTCTCCTTTACCAAATCTTCCCAATGGAATGTTTTGAGCATAGGATTGTTTAATCTCCTCTTTTAAAGCTTTTGTCATATCGCTTTCAATGAATCCCGGAGTAACACAATTAAAGCGAATTCCTTTACTTCCACCCTCTTTGGCAAAAGACTTCGTCATCGCAATCATTCCACCCTTGCTTGCTGCGTAATTGCATTGCCCCATATTACCAATTTCCCCAATAATAGAAGCAATATTCACAACCGCCCCATAACCTTGTTTGCGCATAATTTTCAATGCCTCTTTGCAGCCAATGAAGCTTGAAGTGAGATTTGCATCAAGCACTGAAGTAAAATCTTCAACTTTCATACGCATAGAAAGTTTATCGTTTGTAATTCCTGCATTATTCACTACAAATGCCAATTCACCATCATTACTAAGAATCGTATTTATTCCTGCGATAAACTCCTCTTCTTTGGTTGCGTCAAAACAAACTACTGCAGCTTCTCCACCCTCTTTTTGGATTTCCTCTTGTAGAGCGTCTGCAAGTTCTGGCTTGGAACGATAATTAATCCATACTTTTAAACCCTCTTTTGCCAATACTTTTGCAATCTCTGCACCAATTCCTTTACTGGCTCCCGTGATTAAAACATTTTTTCCACAAAATTTCATTTGCAATCCTAAAAAATAAAATAGCGCATATTATACACTTTTTCATACATTTTTAAGTGTGTAAGTCAAAACAACGCGTTTTAAATTGTCCTCTTGCACTCTTTGTGCAGATTCTAACTCCAACCCCTCAAGATAGAGATTCTCCAAATCTACCAAACACTCTAGCTTCTCTATCGCGCAAGCCCTAAGCAAAATACCACGATAATGCTTAGCATAATGGCTAATCACTTTACCATTTTTAACAAAAATCGGCTCATACACCACACTTTCTTGCACATTCAAATACATAGGCAGTTTATTTACATTAAAACATTTTTGGTAGAATCCCGCACGTAAGTCTAAAATTTCCAAAGATTTTGGGGATTTTTTTGGATTGCCACTTGCGGATTCCAAGAGATATTCCCAAATTTTTTTTGTATTTTTGAGATAAAATTGTTTCGTGTTGAATTTTACTGATTTATTTTCAAAACTTTCACCTTGCTTTAAATCATAATAAGGAATTTTATCCATTGCGCGCAAAGGTCCAAAAAGATTAGAAAAAATCAATAAATGCTGCTTTAAATAATCTTGCGATTCTTGTCGCAAATGCTCAAAATCTAGCGCACTAAATGCAATACCACAATAGCGTAAAACAGCAGGCAATAAAGGAGACTCCATTAAATTTTGTGCGCAAGCTAACTCCTCTAAAACAAGATGCTTGACACCAAAAAGCTGCTGGATTTCCGATTCTTTCGCACTTTGTAAAAATTCTTGATAAGCCTTTAAAGCCTCCTCTAAGCTTTCTTTGCAAATGAAATCTTGATAAAATGGCTCGCCTTGTTTTTCTTGCGCTTTTTTGTGTTCTAAGCATTTTTTCTCACTTGGTGAAAACAAAATCCACATTCTGCACTCCTAATTAAGAATATTCTGCGACAAGAAATCTTAACATATTCCGCTTTCAAGATTCCACATTTACTTTACAAAGCAAACATTTATTGTTACAATTCGCGTAAATTTTAGGATAGTCATCAATGGAATTTGTTGGAGAACAGCTACTTTTTATACATCTATTTTTATCTTTTCCACTGCTTTTGCCACCTCTTTGGAATCTTTTTTGTTTATTCACCAAGGAATCCCACACGCAAAGGCTTCGCTCCCTTGCTGTTACTGCGCCTGCATATTATACTTTCTTAAGTGCAAGCCTTTTTAGTGGGCTTGTAATTTGGGCTATGTTGGGATTTATAATGGATTTTAAAATCCTTACAATGCTTGCACTATGGCTTGTTTGTTTTGGGCTTGAAATCCTACGTCATAAGCGTCAAAAACTTATTAAAGTAGAAGCTGACATTTCTAAACGCGAAGCATTTTTTCGCTGGGCAAAGCTCAAATACAGTTTAGACTTGAGCTTTTTTGCGATTCTACTTCTTTGGGTCATTTAAATGCAATTTATCATTTATCAAAATGCGGGAGAGCCACAAATCACGCTCAAAAATGAAACCTATCACCACCTTTTCCACTCTCGCAGAACGCACAAATCAGAATCACTCTTTTTGTGTAATGGACGTGATTTGAAACTCTGTCGCTACACAATTACAGAAATCAACAAAAAAGATGCGAAACTTACCTTGCAAGAAATCCAAATTATCTCGCCCCACAATCCACCCAAAGGGCATTTGATTTGGGCAATGATAGAGCCAAAAAATATTGAAAAAACACTTCCTATGCTCAATGAACTCAATTTAGCCAAAGTTACCTTTTTTTATGCGCAATATTCCCAAAAACAATTTAAGCTAGATTTCAAGCGACTTCAGAGAATCTTAAATCATTCTTGTGAGCAATGCGGACGCTTAATAGGATTAGAAATTGAAATTTTCTCAAATATGGAGGAAGTGCTACAAAACTACCCAAATTTTGCAGTTTTAGACTTTGGTGGTGAGGCTTTAGTGGATTCTTTGAAAATGCCTTTAATGATTGGTTGCGAGGGGGGATTTAGTCAAAAAGAACGCGAAATCTTGCGGGATAAACACATTTTTAGCGCACCAAAATGCAATATTCTACGAAGCGAAACCGCCGCACTATATGCTGCAAGTAGATTGATTTAATTTACGATTCTGCTATCATTGCGAGCGTGTTTATCACGTGTGGCAGTCTATACTCTTAAATTGCTTTAAAGATTCCATTGTAAAGATTTATGTATGCGTGATTATGGATTGGATTTCTTCACTTACGCTTGCAATGGCTAAAGGACAAAGCAAATCCTCATTTCCTTTTCCCCCTAAACTCTTTCTTTAACTTACGCACTTCTTGAAAAAAGGCAAGATAAGCAAAGATTCGCCCCCCCCCCGCACAGAATTAGCAGTAATGAGTGCTTTACCTAATTTATAAGTAAAGCATTCTTTTTCTTTTAAAGCTTGTTTGTAATCTGTATAGGATTCTAAAGGAGGAAGTTTTAAGCTAGGATTCTTTGCAACTCTTGCTTCATAATCTGCAATTTCTTTTCTATGTGTTTCTTTGATATAAGATAACACATAAGGCATTCGGATATATCCCCATAAACTTTTAGAGTTTAGAATCATTGCAGAACCTAGTTTGTAGGCGAGGTGGGAGTGGATTCTATGGGTGGCGGTTACAAGGTAAATGCTAGGGGTTGGGGTTTCTTTGATGACTTCTTTGGGGGGTGGGGACTTTGTCAATCGCATTGCAACACAATATTCCTCAATAATCTCTTTGATAGCTTTTACATTAGGAATAAGAAAATCAAAGTCATATTCCGATTCCACAATGATATTTGCACAATTAAATGGAATCTCATAATCCCACTTGCCACCTTTAGCCAACAAAAAATCAATCAGGTTAAAATAAGAAATCGTATAAGAATGAGGGTTTAAAATCACAGCTTCACTTTTTTCTGTGCAACAATTTGTTTCATCAAATGCACAAAAACTTTTATCATCTAAGAGCAATGGAGTATTAAGGGTGTTAAACAAGCGAATCAGTGAGCTACTTTTGGAGATTTGGCGATTTTGCGTCATCACACGAATACTAGAATAAACATTATAGCTGCTACACTGATTTTTTGGTCTCTCATTATTCCACGCGTGGATTCCAAGCAATGTCCAACCCGCACAATTTTTGGGGAATTGGAGTCTTATGCCTTTTTGTAAGGGATAAGCTTCCTCGCAAAATACAGAATTTTGTAATCTAATAAGGGAAATCCCCCCCCCCCCGCAGAAGTCTGCATTTCTCTAGGTGTTAAGATTCTAAATTCTGGATTTGCATTGCAAGAGACTTTTTGTTTTGGACTTTTAAACAAATGGATACTTTTGACAATATTTTGTCCAAAACAACTCATCAATCTTGCCATTTGGTGCGCTCCAAAACCACCATAGAATCCAAACATATTTTCTCTAATGTAATGCCCTTGCATATCTATACAATTAAAGCCATATTGATTTGCGCAAGACCTATGGGCATTGTCAATTGCTGTTGCATACTGATAGAGGCTTGGATTATAGGGCAAAAGCAAGATGAGTACTTTTTTCTTTAAATGATACAATTCCTCATAAAGCCAATGGACACTAGCAAGAATGATTGAAAGAGGGACGAAACTATATCCGTGATGATTTGCAATCTCATTAATATTGCTTTCTGTAATAATTAAATCTGCAACTTGCAAGAATTCTTGATTTTTCTCTCGCTTTAATTCATAAAGGTTTTGCAGAGAAATAGAACTGCCTAAAGCTAAATTCGTTAGCTTTACATTCTCTCCTCTTAGCCCTTTTTGTAAGCCATTTACCATTACAGAATTACTACCACCTAGTAAAACGATAGAATAATTTTTCATCATTAATAAGCCTTTATAGAATTATGAATTGACGCTTGTTTGGATAAATTATACCATAAAGGTTATGTCCTTGTGAGATTCTTTCATTTGGATTGCTTCGTTCGTTGCACTCTCTCGCAATGACATGTTAATATGCGTCATTGCGAGAAAATTTGTAAAATTGTCGTGGCAATCTATGAATTTTGGATTGTTTTAAAGATTCCATTGTGGAATCCATTTATGCACACTTAAAGAGTTACATTGGTTACTTAAGAAACCCCAAGCACAAAGCCTACAAAAATCACTAACGCTAACAAAAACGCGCTTAAGAGGCGATTGGTCCAAAGTGTGCCAAAAAACACAAGCAGTAACAAAGCGATTTTCACAACATCAATGAGCGCAAACTCACTCAATAGCTGCACAATATCACGCATAAAAAACGCAGTCGCATACACAATCGCCCCAAGCATCGCCTGTGTGCTGTAAGTTAAAAAGCGATAAAATCTACCATCTTGGTTGCCAAGCATGGAGTGATTAGCGAAGAAAAACGGCGTGATTCTGCAAATAAAAATACTCACTGCCGAAAAAATTAACAAAATCCAAAACAAACTCATCTTTGCCCCCTTATTGCACTTCTCCTCTGTGCTTCATCATAGACTAGCATCGCAAACCCTATCACAAAAGGCAGAATCAGCAGATAAAATTTCGGGCTAAAAGCTATCATAAAGGGTGCGAGAATGAAGCCCCAAAAATAACTTCCCACTTCTTTGAGATTCGGATAATGCTTCGCTGCAAGCCCCGTAAATTGCAGAGGCAAAACAAGAGAGACGATTTGTTTAAGCTCGGGCGAACTAAGAGCTGCTCCTGTGCTATATCCTATGCCTGTGCAAATGAGCGAAACAAGCCATATTGGCAAACCAAGCCCCAAAAAATAAGCAAAAGGCGATTCATTCATTTGCTTAAACTTAGAAATGCAACCACTAAACACAGAGGGGCAAATCAAAATGCTAGAGAGTGAGAGCCAAAAAAGATTGGTGCGCTTTAAATAGGGAGCAAGTGTAGCAGACATTAGCAAAAATCTTGCATTCATCGCTAGAATCAAGGGAATCAAAATATAGCCATCATAATAACTCTGCACAAGCAAAAACTGCAAAGGTGTCGAAAACACAAAAAGTGTCGTGGATAGACTCTCAAAAAAACTTAAGCTATTTTCAAACGCATTCGCACCAATGGAAAGATAGAGAAAAATAAAAGAAACACCAAAAATAGAGGAATCTTTTATCCCATCAATGAAATAATTTTTTGTCATACTGCAACTCCAACGCGTAATGCTTCAAAACATTTTTGTGCTACTCCTTTGCTTCTTAACAAAACACGAGGCATACTAGAAAGTCTAGCAATATCACCATTCTTATCCACTCCATTAAGGCTTTCTCTGCCGTGCAACGCCTTTTTATTGACAACCATAAGGAAACATTCCTCATCTCCAAAGGCGTAAGTCTCACATTCTTTAAGCATTTCTCTAAACCTATTAATAAAGGCTTGACTTTTTTTATCCACACCCATCATTCTATCGCCCACTTCTCTATCAATACGAAAATCCAAATTAAATCCCAATCCAAAATCGTCTTTAAACAAGATTCGTTGTAAATGTGGGGGATAGTGTTGATGATTATCCCACCACTCTAGCATATCTTTAAAACAATAGCCCCAATCTAGTGATAGCTCTTGTTCTTTCTCAAGATTTTCCCTTATCTTATCAATGTCATTCATTGCTTTTCCTTAGTATTTATTTTTTATTCTTTAAATATGAATAAGCTCACATTCTAACCAAAACCCTTACTTAAAAACAAGTTTTATCCGCTACAATGTTGAAGCATTTAAAACTTAGCAAAAATCTGCTACAATACTACCCATTTAAATAATTCCAAAGGAATGAAATGAAAGTTTTATTATTGCAAGATGTTAAAGGTTTAGGTAAAAAAGGCGATATTTGTGAAGTTAAAGATGGTTATGGAAGAAATTTTTTAATAGGCAAAGGATTAGCAGATTTTGCCACCAATGAAGTGATTAACCGCTACAAAGCAGCGCAAAA
Organism: Helicobacter ganmani; assembly: GCF_003364315.1. Lineage (NCBI taxonomy): Bacteria > Pseudomonadati > Campylobacterota > Epsilonproteobacteria > Campylobacterales > Helicobacteraceae > Helicobacter > Helicobacter ganmani. Next base: position 58,792 of record NZ_NXLS01000009.1, read on the forward strand.
AAGAGCGGCGGAACTTGCGGCAGAAGAAAAATCTCTAATGGAAATGACTGCGAAAAAAATCTCTGAAATTGTAGTAAAAATCGTCCAAAAAGTAGGAGCAAATGGCTCACTTTATGGCGCAATTACCAAAGAGGATATTGCAGAATCTCTTGCAAAAGAACACCGCTTAGAAATAGACAAAAAAACGATTGAGCTAAAAACCCCCATTAAATCCACAGGAATTTATGAAGTAGAAATTAAGCTCGGACACGGAATCCACGCAACTTTAAAAGTTGATGTAGAGGCGCAATAATGTTTGAAGCAACAACAATTCTAGCTTACAAAAGCAATAAGGGGGCAGTGATTGGCGGCGATGGGCAAGTAACCTTTGGGAATTGCGTTTTAAAAGGAAATGCAACCAAAATCCGCACACTCTATAATGGCAAGATTCTAAGTGGATTTGCAGGAAGCACAGCAGATGCTTTCACTCTTTTTGATATGTTTGAGCGAATCTTAGAAAACAAAAAGGGTGATTTGCTAAAATCTGTGATGGAATTTTCCAAAGAATGGCGCAAAGATAAGTATTTAAGACGATTAGAAGCGATGATGATTGTGCTAGATAAAGAACATATTTTTATCCTTAGCGGAACAGGAGATGTTGTAGAGCCAGAAGATGGCAAAATCGCAGCTATTGGAAGTGGGGGTAACTATGCTTTAAGTGCTGCACGCGCATTAGATAGATTCCATAGCACATTAGAACCCAAAGAAATTGTATTAGAATCTCTCAAAATCGCTGGAGAACTCTGCATTTATACGAATACAAATATCAAAATTTTAGAACTTTAAGAAAAATAGGAAAAATCGTGGAAAATATGACAGCAATGACACCCAAAGCCATCGTAGAATATTTAGATGAATACATTATCGGACAAAAAGACGCCAAAAAAGTCGTTGCGATTGCGCTTAGGAATCGCTACCGCCGCTTACAACTGCCCAAAGAGATTCAAGAAGAAGTAATGCCTAAAAATATCTTAATGATTGGCTCAACAGGTGTAGGAAAAACAGAAATTGCAAGAAGAATGGCAAAAATGATGGGTTTGCCTTTTGTTAAAGTAGAGGCTAGTAAATACACAGAAGTAGGATTTGTCGGGCGTGATGTAGAATCTATGGTGCGTGATTTGGTTGTAGCGTCTATTAACTTAGTCAAAGAAGAATATCGCCACAAAATCACAAAAGATATTGAAAAATATGTCCTAGATAAAATAATAGAAAAACTTATCCCTCCTCTACCCAAAGGAGCGAGCGAGCAAAAGATTGAAGAATATGAAAATGCAAGCAGCAAAATGCGCACCAAAGTACAAAATGGAGAAATGGACCATTTAAAAATTGAGATTGAAGTGCCCAAAAGAGCCTTTGAGATTGAAGATGGTAATATGCCTGCTGAATTTGCAAAAGTGCAAGAAACGATTGCCAAAGTCTTTATTGCCTCTCCTAGAGAGAATCCCAAAAAAGAAGTAACAATCAAAGAAGCAAAGGAGCTACTTAAAATTGAAGCGAGCGAAGCACTGCTTGACTTGGAAGCAATTAAACACGAGGGGCTTAAGCGCGCAGAAAACAGCGGAATCATTTTTATAGATGAGATTGATAAAGTCGCCGTCAGTAGCAATGGACAAAGTCGTCAAGACCCAAGCAAAGAGGGCGTGCAACGCGATTTACTACCTATTGTAGAAGGCAGTGTCGTGAATACCAAATATGGCAGCATTAAAACAGACCATATTTTGTTTATTGCCGCAGGAGCATTTTCTTTGAGCAAGCCTAGCGATTTGATTGCTGAATTACAAGGACGTTTTCCCTTGCGTGTAGAACTAGATAATCTAGATGAAGAGGTGCTTTATAAGATTCTAACACAGACAAAAAATTCTATTTTAAGACAATATGAAGCACTTTTGAATGTAGAAGGGGTTACTTTAAAGTTTGATGATTCTGCCATTCGGGCGTTGGCACATTATTCTCAAATAGCAAATGAAAAAACAGAAGATATTGGGGCTAGACGACTGCATACGGTGGTAGAACAAGTGATAGAGGAAATTAGCTTTGAAGCAGAAAACTATCAAGGACAAGAAGTAGAAATCACTGAATCCCTTGTAGCAGAGAAATTAGAAGCCCTTGTGGCAGATTCCGATGTAGCGCGTTATATTCTATAAAAATCTTGGAATCAATGAATTTGGAAAATCCTCATAATACTCTAATAGAAAAAACAGAATCCCAAGGGGTTTGTGATTCCACAAAAGCAGGATTTGCGGCTGTTCTTGGGCGTCCAAATGCAGGCAAAAGCACCTTTTTAAATACACTTGTGGGAGAAAAGCTTGCTCTTGTCTCCCACAAGGCAAACGCCACACGCAAACGTATGAATCTGATTCTTATGGAAGGAAAAACGCAGATTGTTTTTGTAGATACTCCCGGAATCCACACACAAGAAAAACTGCTTAATCAATATATGCTCCAAGAAGCACTCAAAGCAATGAGTGATTGCGACTTATTGTTATTTTTAGCCCCTGTTACAGACAAAATTCACTTTTATGAAGAGTTTTTAAATAATGCCAAAAAGCCACATATTGTCTTACTGACAAAAACAGATTCTGTTCCCAAAGAAGAGCTTTTAAAAACTATTAAAATCTATGAAAAATACCAAAAAAATTATCAAGCTTTGATTCCTGTCTCTATCAAAGATTTAGGAAGCTTAAAACGAGTAGTGGAAGTTGTGGCAAGGCTTATGCCACCAAATCCTTATTATTATGACCCTGAAATTCTTAGCCCAAATACCACTAAAGACATTGCAAAAGAGATGATTCGGGAAGCACTCTTTGATAATTTGAGTGATGAATTACCTTATGAAAGTGATGTACAAATCACATTATACAAAGAAAAACCACACATCCACCACATTAAAGCGACGATTGTCGTGCATAAAACAAGTCAAAAAGGTATGGTGATTGGCAAAGGTGGCGCGACACTTAAGCGCATTGGACGTGAAGCGCGTTTAAAAATAGAATCTTTCGTCAGACAAAAGGTTTTTTTGGAGATTTTTGTAAAAGTCATTCCAAGCTGGTGCAAAGAACGCGAAAGTCTTAAAAAAATGGGGTATAATTTTGAGGATTAATTACAATAAATGGAGTGTTTATGAGAATTTTTAAAGTCTTTGGGTTATTTTTGACAATCATAATGGCGCAAGCCAATGACTTTGAATGGGTAAAGATTTACAATGAAGGTGGCATTAAAGCACTAGAGCGCAAGATAGAATCCGTGATTCAAAGTCCTGCCTATTGGGAAGATGCCTTAAAATCACAAGATACGCGGTTTGGATATTATGAGGATTTGCAATATTTATTTATAGCAACCAAAAACAAACCGACTTTAAAGCTTTATTCTTTGGAAAACAAGCAATGGAATGAAAGACTTAATGTCAATAGTTTGGTTGGTTCTAAAGGCGGACATAAGGAGAAAGAGGGAGATTTAGCCACCCCTATTGGTGTTTATACACTTAATGCACGTTTAACAAATTTAGACCAATATTATGGACCTCTTGCTTTTAGCACAAGTTATCCTAACCTCTTTGATAGACTTCAAAAACGCACAGGGGGTGGCATTTGGATTCACGGAATGCCTCTTAATGGTAATCGTGAGGAGCTAAATACACGTGGTTGCATTGCGATTGAAAATGATATTTTAAGCTCGGCAGACAAGATTATCAATTACAGAGATTCTTTGCTTATCACTTATAATAACAATATAAAAGAAGTGAGTAAGAGTGATTTGAGCGTATTGCTAGCTAACTTATATGCTTGGAAGGAATCTTGGAAAACGAATGATGTGAAAAAATATTTAGGATTTTATAGCCCTAATTTTGTGCGTTTTGACGGAATGAAATTCAATGATTTCACACAAAACAAACAAAGAATCTTTGCAAAAAAAGAATCCAAACAAATTGTATTTTCTAAAATCAATATTACACCCTACCCTAATGAAGAAAATAGGAATTTATTTAGAATCTCATTTTTTGAAGATTACAAAGCTCCAAGCTACAATTTCCATGGCAAAAAAGAACTTTATGTGGAGTTAAAAGATTCTAAAATGCAAATTTTAGTAGAGCAATAAAGAGAGATGGCACAATTTTTTCCTCCTATTTCTGATATTTTTCTTTTTAAGATTCAGCCTACGGAGGGGGAGCTTGCTTTACTTCGTTTTCTTGAGGTTAATTTAGATGAACATTACGAAGTTTATTTTAATCCCTATTTGAATGGCGACCGCCCAGATATAATCATTTTAAGGAAAGAATGGGGAGCATTGATTATTGAAGTAAAAGATTGGAATCTTGAAAGCTATTTTATAGATGAGAACAAAAAATGGCGCGTACTCCACCAAAATACACTTGTCAAATCCCCAATTAGTCAAGTGTGTAAATATAAAGAAAATCTTTTTGAACTACATATTGACAATCTACTGAATTTAAAAATTAACAATATAAAGTATTTCAATATTGTAAAATGTGCCATATATTTTCATAAAGCAACAAAAGAACAAATAAATACACTGATACAACCATTAAAAAATGACAAATCCTTGCGTTTCAATATTGATTTATTAAGCAATGATTCCTTAACAAAAGAGAATTTTAATAAAATATTTTTCAAAACCCATTCCGCTCAAAATAAGCAATACTTTACAGATGAGATATACAACAGCTTCAAAAGAGTGCTGACACCGACATTTCATATGCAAAATGACGGAAACTTCATAGAATACAATAAAAAACAAAAAGAAATCATCTCCAAGCCAATAAAAGAAATGAGGGTAAAAGGCGTCTTTGGTTCAGGTAAAACAACCACTCTTGTTGCAAGAGCAGTAAAGACTTATCAAAAACTAAAAATGGATAAGTTACACCCAAAGATTCTTATCTTAACCTACAATTTGACGCTTAGAAATTTTATACGTGATAAATTAATTCAAGTGCATAGGGATTTCGAAATAGCAGATTTTACCATTATTAATTACCATCAATTCATCAAAGCAGAATTAAATAATATGGAAATTGAAATGGAAATACCCCACAAAAACAAAGGAATGGAGATTGAAGAATATTATGATAAATACTACTCCAATGAACAATTATTTGCTAAAAATAAAGACAAAATTATCCCTTATGACGCTATTTATATTGATGAAATACAAGATTATAAACGAAGTTGGATGAATATTATCAAAGATTCATTTCTCGCTCCAGAGGGAGAATATATTATTTTTGGCGATGAAAAGCAAAATATTTATGGTAATCCAATCAAAAATAAAGATATTATCACAAATATACTAGGGAGACCAACAGAATTAAAAATCTGCCACCGCTCAGATTCAAAAATTAGAGATTTGACATTAGAATTCCAAAAAACACTTTTTAGCAAGAAATATGAACTAGATAATATGGTGAATGAAAAAATAGGTAAGGGTCTCTTTGAGAAAGAAGGTTACACTAAATACACCTATTTTTTAAATATGCCCATTATCCCAACAATTTACGATATTATACGCGAAAATATATTGCACAAAATACATAATGTTTCCCCTAATGACATTACTATCCTTGGATACACTTTACCCTTATTAAGAGAGCTTGACTGCTATTATAGGATTCTATCAAGAGAAAATACTAAAACAATGTTTGAAACCACTGAAATAATGTATTTAAGCGCGCTTTCAGATAATGAAAAATGGCTTGATGCACTTAGAAACGAACTAGCAAGAAATAATTACCCCAACAACACAAAATTATCAGACGAACAAAATATAAAAATAAAAAAATTCATTGCCCAATTATTGTCTATTGCAGAACTTTACGCAAAATATCCAGAGAAGATAGAAAAATGCTTTAGTGAAAAATGTGAAAATTTTAAAATAGGATTCGATTTTTTTCTATCCTTTTTAAAGACAAATGCAAAAGAAATCCAAGGTTTTAGAAGCAAAGTAAATAAAGCAAACTATGAAATTATACGTAGAAATAAGAAAATTCACTTTTGGATGAATTGTGGAATGCTCAAAATCTCAACCATTCATTCCTTTAAAGGTTGGGAAAGTCAAGCGGTCTTTCTTATTATAGAAGATAAAACTACAAAAAACGAATTTGATGAGTTGCTTTACACAGGCTTCACAAGAGCAAGGGAAAATCTTGTCATTATCAATTTCGGGAATGAAGAATATCATAAAATCTTAAAACCAATGTTTGATAAAGTCAATAAGCAATAAATTAAGCTTGCTTTGCCATTAGTCTTGCAATGAGATTTTACTCAATAATCTTAGGCACAATAAAGAAATTTTCCTCTGCACTTGGAGCATTTTTAAGAATCTCTTTGGCGATTTCTAACTTGGATTCTACTTCATCTTGACGCATAGGCAATTTAGAATCCAAAGGGTTAAAAGACGCCGGAATCTTGTCCAAATCTAGCTTATTAATATTCTCAACAAAATTTACAATCTCACTTAAATGCTTTTTTGTCTCTTCTAACTTTCCTTCTTCTAATGTAATTCCGCCCAACTTGGATAATCGGTTTAACAAATCTGTATCAATTATCATTTAATTTCCTTATAATGTTTAAGATAAAGCATAAAAATTTTAATTGCACGTTTTAAGGCATATTCTATTTCACTCTCCTTTGGAGTTTGATAATTGGAATCCATTAAAGAATACATCCAATAAGGTTCAATCACAAGGTGAATCAGTATTCTTGCACATTCTTCAACTTCCTTTTGGTCAATGTCCAAATTCATTTCATCTTTATAAGCTTCAATGCCTTTGACAAAAAACAAATTTAAAACATTAGAAGTTTGGTTGAAAATTGTTGCAAACTTTGGATTATCATAGCATTCCAAAAGCATTAATCGCATAAAGCTTATGTTTTTAATATCAAGTATTTCACGAATCAAATGCAAACCAATATCATAAAAATACTTTTCTACCTTTAGATTGAAATTCATACTTTGGACATAAATTTTATTCAAAGATTCAATCAAATCCCTCCCGTTAAATTCCATAACCTTTGAGAATAAATCTTCTTTATTGCCAAAAATATTATAAATTGTCGCAAAAGAACCTCCTGTTTGCGCAACAATCATCTGAAGGCTTGTTTTTTTGTAGCCATATTTCAAAAATAACTCTGTTGCGACTTTTAGAATTTTTATTTGCTTTTGTTGCATTATCTGCATTTGGATTTTATTTGCTTTTGTTAAAACCCCTTGCGATTCTTTCTTAATAGTCTTTTTATTTGTTTTTTTTTGTATTTGCAACATTAAACCTTTCTAAAATTTTTATAAATTAAACAATGCAAAATTATCTGTTTAACTTATAAGCTAAAATTTATGATAATTTTACAAAAATAATGAGTTAATATCAACTGCATTTAAAAACTTTTAAATTATTATTTCTAAAAATTTTTAAGGAGTAGCGAGTGAAAAAAGAAACCAAAACTTACAGACCTAATGTCGCTGCTATTATCCTTTCTCCTAAATACCCCTTAACTTGTGAATTATTCATCGCAAGTCGGACAGATATTAAAAATGCTTGGCAATTTCCACAAGGTGGAATTGATAAATCTGAAACCCCAAAAGAAGCATTATTTCGGGAATTAAAAGAAGAGATTGGAACAAATAAAGTAGATATTATTGCGGAATATCCGGAATGGATTAGTTATGACTTTCCACCACAAGTTGTCAAAAAAATGTATCCTTATGACGGACAAATTCAGAAATATTTTCTAGTGCGATTACAAGAACAAAGAGAGATTGATATTGACACAGAAAAGCCCGAATTTGACGCATATAAGTTTGTAGGTGTCAATGATTTATTTAATCATATTACTTATTTTAAACGTCCTGTTTATAAACAGGTTTTAGAATACTTTAAAAGAAAGGGGTATTTATAATGCTAATCGTTCAGAAATATGGCGGAACAAGTGTTGGGGATTGCGAAAGAATCCAAAATGTCGCAAGACGCGTCATTGAAGCAAAAAAAGCAGGCAATGGCGTAGTGGTTGTTGTTTCTGCAATGAGCGGAGAAACGGATAAGCTATTGGGTTATACGAAGTTTTTTTCTCGTTTGCCAAATGTCCGTGAAACCGATATGGTATTAAGTGCTGGGGAACGCGTTACAAGTGCGCTTTTAGCGATTGCATTAGAAGAGTTGGGTTACAAAGCCATCTCTTTGAGTGGGAGAGGTGCTGGAATGATAACAGACGATTCGCACACCAAAGCACGAATAGAATCCATTGACACTGCACGTCTAAACGATTTGCTCGCCAAAGACTATATTGTCGTTGTTGCTGGATTCCAAGGCGTTACGCGCAAAGGAGAAGTTACAACGCTTGGACGAGGCGGAAGTGATTTGTCTGCAGTAGCACTTGCAGGTGCATTGCAAGCGGATTTGTGCGAAATTTACACTGATGTAGATGGTGTTTATACAACTGACCCGCGCATTGAGCCAAAAGCTAAAAAGATTGATAAAATCAGCTATGATGAAATGCTAGAGCTCGCCTCTATGGGCGCAAAGGTGCTTTTGAATCGCTCCGTAGAAATGGCGAAAAAACTCAATGTCAATCTTGTTACAAAAAATAGTTTTAACCACAATGAAGGAACATTAATCACAAAGGAAGAGGAAATTATGGAACACCCAATTGTAAGCGGAATCGCATTAGATAAAAATCAGGCAAGAGTAAGTATTTGCAATGTAGAAGATAGACCCGGAATCGCAGCAGAGATTTTTGGCGCATTGAGTGAGGCAAACATTAATGTGGATATGATTGTGCAAACTATTGGGAGAGACGGAAAAACCGATATAGATTTCACAATCCCTGAAGTAGAACTAGAGAATACCAAGCGTGTATTAAAGGCTTTTGAAAGCAATGTAGAAAGCATTGATTATGATAGTGATATTGCCAAAGTTTCTATTGTAGGCGTGGGTATGAAATCTCATAGTGGCGTGGCAGCAAGGGCATTCCAAGCACTTGCAGAAGACAATATTAATATTATGATGATTAGCACGAGTGAGATTAAAATCTCTATGGTGATTCGTTTAAAATACGCAGAATTAGCGATTCGCACTCTACACAATGTGTATGAACTAGACAAATAATCCAAATTATGCAAGATTTATCTAGCTGGACATTGCAAGCTTTGCGCTATGATGCAAGCCACCCAACTTGGCTTGAAGAGCGAAAATTTGAGTGGATTCCGTTAATCAAACGCGCCTTACAAAAAATTTTCAATGGCGAGAGTATAATTTTGATAACTGATAGAGATAGAGAATGGTTTATGAATTATGTGATTAGCTCCATCAATAAAACAAACAATCGCCCTTATGTGCCAATCATCAGCATTCAAACACTTTTTCCTCAATTAGATAAAACACACAAAGATGAAACGGAAATTTCTTTAATTAACGATTATTTGGATAATGTCTTTTCCCAAAAATATTTTTTCTGGTATGTGGGACATAATGACACAACGCGAGCAAAGCTTGCACTAAGCCACGAAGATGGTTTTCTGTGGATATTTGATACGCGTTTGCAAAATAGCTTTACTTTACAATCCACAGATTCTCTTGTGGATATTCACTTAATGCAAATGTATAGAATCTTTAATCTAACCTTGGAAGCCGCAATGTTTGGGCGTGTAAGCTTAGATTAATCTAGGATTTTTATGCGAGATTCTAACGCAATTCCTACTCTAAATCCCTCAAGCAATTCCAATCTTGGACGCATTTTACTTGTCAATCACCCCATTAGTGCAGCAGGCGAATACTATGAAAAACAAAATCAGCAAAATTATCGTCTCTTTTGTGCAGAGGAATTGACGATTGAAATCTCCCGTGCGATTATTGATGAAAGCTATATCGCAAGCGAAAAAACAAAAACCATTTTGATTGCCGCAAATTCTTTCAATATTTATGCTCAAAATGCTCTTTTAAAAATCTTAGAAGAACCTCCAAATGGAGTTATTTTTGTTCTTTATGCTAGAATGAAATCTCTGCTTCTTCCGACAATTCGTTCGCGCCTGCCCATACTCAATCACACAAACAAACAAAAATTACCTCCTTTTGCTTTGGATATTCGCACGATAAATTTAGAAAAAATTTATTTATTTTTGAAAGAAAAACAAAAAGAAATGAATAGTAACACCCTTAAAATAGAGATTCAAAGCCTTTATTTAGACGCGTTAAAAATTGGCTTACATTTTGATGTCAAGGAAACAAAAATATTTGAACGCGCACTGATATGGGAGCAGCAACACGAAAAATCACACCATATACTTTTGGTTTTGCTATTATTAATCTTGCGCAAGAAAAAACAAAATTTTGCTCGTCAAAACTTTTGATAGTTTAAAAGGACAACAATGGCATTTGTGCAGTATTTAGAAAATTGTGAAAACGAACTTAAAAACCTCCATTGCGAAGATATAGGTTACCAAATCTTACGCAACAAAACAAAAACCTTTTGCTTCTCTATCCAATCCCTAAAAGCACCTGCAGCAAATATTTTAAAACAAGAAGCTTTAGCAGTCGGTGCAGATTTTGCCTTGCCAAGAGATGCGATTCTTTATAAACGCGAAATTTACAATGGAATCCTAATGCTCAACCTCTCACAGAGCAAAGCACTACTAAAAAAACTTAAACTACAACCTTTTGAATTAAAACAAGTAGCACAAGATTTGGAATCCCACCTTAAATTTCATCGTTTTAAACCTAAAATTATGGGGATTATCAATGCAACTCCCGATAGTTTTTATCAAGATTCTAGGAAAAGTGCGCAAGAGGCAAAACTAAGAATCCTAGAAATGATACAAGAGGGGGTAGAAATTATAGACATTGGCGCGGCAAGCACACGACCAGGCAGTGCTTGGGTAAGCGAAGAGGAAGAAAAAGCGCGTTTAAAAAATATTTTAGATTTCATCAAGCAAGAAAAAATCAATGAAAAAATCATCTTAAGCATTGACACCTACACCCCAAATGTTGCAAGAATGTGTTTAGATTGTGGCTTTCATCTTATAAATGACATCACAGGATTCACCAAAAAAGAAATGATTGAGGCTGTGCGTGGCTATGATTGTGAATGTGTTGTAATGCATATGCAAGGAAACCCAAAAGAAATGCAAAACAATCCACATTATCAAAATCTATTTGTAGAGATAGATAAATTTTTTGAAACACAAATAAAAGCATTAGAAAAATCCGGAATCTCAAAAATTATCCTAGATATTGGCATAGGATTTGGCAAGACCTTAGAACATAATTTGGCACTTATTAAGCATTTAGGGCATTTTTTGCACTTTGGTTATCCTCTTTTGGTCGGCGCAAGTCGCAAAAGTCTGATTGATAAAATCACGCCTTGTAGTGCGGAGGAACGATTAAGCGGCACTCTTGCGATTCATTTAGAATCCCTAAAAAACGGCGCAAGCATTATTCGTTGCCACGATACAAAAGAGCATATTCAAGCACTCAAGACTTGGCTTGCCTTGCAAGAGACAAAACTTGACATTCCATCACAAGAGGTGATTTGATGAACAGACGCGAAATTATTTGGCAATTAAGCCAATATGGTTACACAAAAGAAAAGCTTGAAAGTATGCCGATGTCGGACCTTGCAAAACTTTTTAAGCAAACCTCCAAAGAACGCATTACAGAATATATGAATACCTTGCGCGCAGACAAACAAACAGAAATTATACCCGGAGAGGATTCAAATAATATTGAACGAGAAATGGAACTTGTCTATCACGCAATTTCGGTAGAAGACATTAATTTTGCGATTCTTTATGATGCAATAGAAAAAATCCTAGAAAAATACGATTTAAACGAAGCCATTGAGCTTGTGCTGTCTCAATCTAGTGATAAGCAATACAAACAAATGACGCAAATTACAGAAGTTGCTTATCGTTCTTTTCAAGAAATTCTGTTAGATAGAATTGAAAAGTTATGCGAATTTTATCCTGCAGAGGAACGATTTGAGCAGTTAAAATTTTATGGAGACCGCCGAGAAGACATAAACTTTTTGCGTGAAAGTATCGCAAATATGAGTGCGCAAAACAATCAAGAGCGTTTGAGCAAAATTGCTTTACTCAAATACGACATTATCCGTGATTATTACCCAGATTCTATGTATGAAAACTACGAACAATTTTATGAAAACGAAGAAGAAAAAAACGAGATTATTGAACGCATTATGTCTCTTACAAAAGCCTATACTCGCCCTATGCTCAAAGCCAAAAAATTTCAAGTGCTTTCGCATATTGAACGCGTTTTAATTGAAGACCGCGACAGAGAAAAAGAAGAAAAAGCACTGATTAAACAATATACAAAAAAACTTGGCGATGTGATTCTAAGCGAAGATGAACTCGCCTTTGCAATGATGTTAAAAGAAGCACTAGGTGTGTTAGATGAACGCGATGTTACACGCATTATTGGCAATTTTGATATTTCAAGCAATCCTATTTTATTGCAACGTTTTAATGCAATTATGCGCGACAACCGCCGCACAAACAAATAGAGGCAAAACAATGGAATCACAAATTAAACTTGAAAATATCAAAATAGAGCAAGGCTGGAAAGAAATTTTAAAAGATGAGTTTCTATCACCCTATTTTGCAGAGATTAAGGCACATTATTTGGAGGCTAAAACAAGCGGTGCGGTGATTTATCCTCCTGCAAAACTTATTTTTAATGCGTTTAATCTCACGCCCTTTGACAAGTTAAAAGTTGTACTCTTAGGACAAGACCCCTACCACCAACCTCATCAGGCAATGGGATTGTCTTTCTCTGTGCCTAGTGGGGTTAGGATTCCGCCCTCATTGCAGAATATTTATAAAGAATTACAAATGGATTTAGGAATTCCTCCTTGTCAAAGCGGAGATTTAAGCTCTTGGGCGCGCGAGGGTGTATTGCTCTTAAATAGCATTTTGAGTGTGGAAGCAGGCAAGCCCACCTCTCATCAGCATTTTGGTTGGCAACATTTCACTGATGCCGTGATTTCACAAATCAACTTTCACTGCGAGGGAATTATTTTTTTATTGTGGGGAAATTATGCAAAAGCCAAAAAATCCTTGATTAACCCCAACAAACATTTTATTCTTGAGGCTGCCCACCCCTCTCCTTTAGCGCGTAGCGGGTTTTTGGGTTGTCAGCATTTTTCAAAAACCAATGCGATTCTTACACAACTTGGCAAAACACCGATTAATTGGAGGCTTGATTAAATATTAGAGTCCTCTATCAAGTTTTCGTTAAAAGGAATCTCTAAGGCTTTCACATTGCCAATCGCATTTCCTGCGATTCCTTTAATAGAACCATACATATCAATCGTATTTTCAAGCACCTTTTGAATCTGCTTTTCACGTTGCTTCCATAGTCTCTGCATTGCGCGTTTCTCGGAATCTAAATCACTCTGCATTTGTGTAAATCCCTCTACAATCGCTTCTATTTGCATTTTAAATTCAGAACTCGTGAGATATTGATAAAGCAAACCCATTTTATCCTGCTTGTTTTCTTGGGATTTTTGTGCGATTTGCACTCTTATCACGCCTTCTCTTAACACAGCACAAAGAGCCTTAAACTCCTCAAAGGTGCAAATCCACACGCCATCTAGCAACCCCATTCGTTCTAGCTCCTTTGGCATTGTTTGACTAACAATCACACCCACATCTGCATTTTCCTTGCGCATATCTGCTTTAAACTTTTCAATCCACGCGCGCTGAAACTCCTTTGTGCGTTTGCTTTCGTAATAAATCTTGCCACAATTTGGAATCTCTCTTGTATGCACAATCTGCACGCAATCCCCCCCATGCGCTCCCTTTTTAATCTCTACAATATCATCTAAGGGAAATTGCACCTGTAAATATTCCTCAATCGCTAGTTCCTGCACCTCTCCTTGTAGCTGTTGCGAACCAATCTCTACCTTTCGTTGTGCTTCTTGGAGTTGCTTTTTAAGTCCCTCTAGTTGCTGCTCTTTCTCACGAAATCTTAGCTCATTTTGCGATTCTATTTCTTTATGTAACTTTTCTTTAAAGCTTGCCATTTCTTGTGCAAGACGCTCTTGCTCTTGGGCTTTGATTTTAGATTCTATCTCTCCTTTTTCTCTTTTTAACTTCTCAATTTCCGCTTTGCTTAGGTTTAATTCCCTGACTTGATTGGATTTTTCCTCCAATTCTTTTTGCATAGTTTTCAAGGCTTCTTGATATTCTTGCGCAAATTCTTGTTTAAGAGACTCTTGAAGTTTTTGTCTCTCTTGCTTTAAGGATTCTTTGGTGGCTTGTTGGACTTTTTCTTGCAAGGATTCCTGCTCGGCTTGTAATGCCTCAAAAGCTTGCTTATATTCCTTTCTTTTTTGTGCAATTTCTGTTTCAAATTGCTTTTTGGATTCTAAATTTTCCTGATAAATCTTTTGCTCAATCTGATGATACACAATAGCTTGCACATCAATTTGTTTCCCACAATTTGGGCATTTTATGCTATTTTCTTGGTTCATTTTTACTCCTTATTCCGACTATTATAACCTAGATTTTCAAAAAATAAAATCCCTTTGGTTTTGTTGGCAAAATGTATTTTAATTCCAATTTTAAAATAAAAATTAAGCACAAAAAATGATTTAAAAACACCCGACAAGAATAACATTTCATAGCGCATTTTTCCCGCTTTCTCTTTTTTAAATCCCAAGCAAGCCCTTAAAATCTCGTGGTTTTCTTTAAAGTTTTGGAGAATAGGGAATCTAGCTACACAGAATACTCTATTTTATTGTGCCTAAGAAACAAACCCACGTTCCTTTTATTTTTTGGAGCAACAACGCAAACTTAAACAACATCGCAAAGCAATTTGGTTATAATTCAACAAAAATCAAAGGATTTTTATGCAAAGTTTTTTCAGATTACAACCCTACTTTTTAGTCTTTTATCTGCTTTCTCTAGGCATTACGCTTGGTGCGGTGATTGCAAGCGGAGCTTTGAGTGCGCCCTCTATCTTTCGTGCTCCCGCTCTTGTGCCAAACCTAGAAATGACACTCTTTCAATCAGGAATCCTAATGACAAGCATTTTTGTCAAGCTCAATATTCTTTTAAACTTCCTTGCTGTTGTGATACTATTCTATGAGATTCTCTCCTTTCGTGTGAGTAACGCTAGAATCGCCCCGCTTTTAGGACTTATTAGCATTGTTTTAATCTTTCTTTTTACCCTTTATTATACGCCTTATATTTTGCAAGCACAAAGTTTGGGCGAAGAGGGAATCGCAAATGCGACTTTTGATAAGTTGCACACACAATCAGTTTATGTTTTTAAGGCTCTAATGGCAAGCCTATGCCTGCTCTTTATTGTCAGGACATTAAAGGCGATTAATAGCGGTTACAAAGGTAAATAAAGTCGCAATATTGGCAAGCTTCGCGCTTGCTAGCTAATACAAAATTCACTTCTTTGGAATCTTTTTTAATCGTCTCTAATTTTTCTTGCAAAACTTCAATCTTCGCATTCAAGTCTTGTTCTCGTTTAATTTGCGCTTCATATAAATCATAGAATCCCGCTTGAATTTGCTTAGGATTACACGCGCAAATCGCACCTTTTTGAATCGCTAAAACATAGATGGGCAACTGAAAATCTGTGGCTTTTTCATAATTTTTAGATTCCACCTTTAAATTACGCTTGTATTTATAGTCTAGCACACAAACTTCATTGCCTCTTTTATCTATCCTATCTATACGCCCTTTAAGCGCAAATCCCGCAAACTCAAAGCAAAAATCCTGCTCAAAGGCAAAAGGAATCCAGCCAGACTCCAAACGGACTTTTTCTGATTCAAAGAAATTTTTGAGATATTTTTTTGCTAATGCGCTTTCAAAAGATTCTTTTAAACTATGGCTTTTGTCCATTTCCTTGCAAAACTCTTGATACATCAAATCCATATTATAATCTTGCGTCCTTTGATAGATTTCTTTTAAAATATTATGGATTTTGCTACCAATATTCACTGCCTCATTCGCAGCCTCTTTGAATCCCAAGATGTAACGATAATAAAATTTACGCGGACAAGTCAAAAAACACTGCAAACTTGTCGCACTAAAATCTTTTATCTCCAAAGGAGCGACAATTTCGCACTCTTGATAATTTAATGCCTTACCGCTCAAAAAATACTCACTATATCGTGTATCTGCCTTTAACAAAGGGGAATTTCCAAAAATAGAATCCTCCAATAAGAAGCGCGAGGGCTTATTTTCATCGTTGCTTAAGCACATAATCCAAGCTTGGCAGCTTCCTTGTAATAATTTAGCATAATAATGTTTTTGTAAATTTTCACGACTTTTTCGTGTAGGCAACCCTATTTTCTCACGCATTGCAGTGTTCAAAAACAAATCTTTATCACTTAGGCTCGGTACATTTCCTGCATTAAACTCTGGAATGATGACATAGGGAAAGCACACGCCACGTGTCTCCAAAATCCCCACTACACTAATGCGTCCGCCACCGACATCATCTAATGTAACTTCTTCTATCATATCCAAAAAAGCCAAAATCTGTTCTTGCACACTCAAAGATGTAAGATATTTTAAAGCAAAATCAAATTGCTCTAAACCCTCTAAAAACTTCTCTTTGACTCGTTGTGCCTCTTTGGAATTTGCCTCTAAATTCTGCAAAAACTCTTTAAAAGATTCAAAATCTAAAAAATTGGGAATCGCTAAGGTAGAATCTTGCTCCTCAACCTGCGGAGATTCATTGCAGTTTGCTTGCGCATTTTGCGCTTTAATAGCATTTTTGAGATTCCGATACAATGCGCTTGACTTTAAAGCACTCCCCATAGCATAGTTAAAATTGCGTGCTTTGTCAAAAAGCCTTAAATAGTGCGCAAACTCTTCATTAGGCAAAACAATGCAAATCTGCTCTGGTGTGATTCCTTGTCCCAACCACACATCAATTTGAGCAAAAATACCACCCACTTCTGCTATTTTATCCCTAAACTCCAACACTTGAACTTGCGATTCTTTGCCCTTAGAATTGATGTTTTGCACAATCTTATCATAACTTAGTTTATTGCAAAACAACACAATCTCATAAAATCCTATCTCCAAAGGGATTTCAAATAGTTTTGTATAATACTCTTGATTAAAAGAATCCAAATTCAATTCAAAAGTAATGGGCAATTTCTTAGAAATTTTACGCAACACCTGCATTTCAAATTGGCTCAAAAAACCCTCTAAATGAATCACAATTCTTTCAAACGGGTAAAGCAACTCAAAAGTAATTTGGTAATCCTCTAAAAAATATTTATCAAAAAAATGATTTTTGATTAAAATTTCTTGATAGCTTTTAAAAATTGCTTTCAAGACTTCCAAATGGTCGTCATAAAAGGCATAAATATCAGAATTTGCTAGCGATTCCAAAGAAACACATTCCGCACACAATTCATCATAAAATTTTAAAAAAAAAGTAGAATTGAGTAGAAATTGCGTGAAATTCCTAGCAAAGTTGCCTAATTTTTGTGTATTTTGATAATTTTCTTGAATTGCTTGATACAAATAAAAATTGCGCAAAAAAGGCGGAATCTTTCGCTTTCCCTCCACCCTTAAAATAAAATCTAAAAACTCGGCAATACTTTTTGCACTCGGTAAAAAATCCTCTGTATAATTTTGCACAAAAAAATGCTTCATTGCGCGTGTATTGGAAAACAAATGGAGGCTTTCCACCTTTTATCCCAAATGTTTTTTGGCAGTTTGTATTACATTTTCCACACTAAAACCAAAATACTTAAATAATTCCTCGCCCTTTCCGCTTGCGCCAAAACTAGACATACCAATCACTTCCTCTGCAAAAGCAAACCATTCCAAAGCACGACTTGCTTCTAATGCAATGACTTTGCCTTTCAACAAAGAATCCCGATAATCTTTGCTCTCCTGTATAAATAAATCATAACAAGGCACACTAACAACTTGCGTTGAGATTCCCTCTTGTTCTAGCTTTTCAGCACTCTTTAGAGCAAGCTCTATTTCGCTGCCACTTGCTAGAAGTGTGATTTTTGGGTTTTGCAAATCCAATTTAGAAGCCAATTTCAAATATGCACCTTTTTGCACGTTTTCTTTAGAAACTTTTTCTAAAATTGGTAAATTTTGACGACTTAAAACAAACGCGCATGGTCCCTTAATCTCAAAAGCCACTTGCCAACAAGCAACATTTTCAAAGGCGTCGCAAGGACGAAAAACATTGAGGTTTGGCATAGCGCGAAAATGGCTTAACTGCTCAATAGGTTCGTGTGTCGCCCCATCTTCTCCAACACCGATAGAATCGTGTGTCCAAATATAAAAGACTTTACTTTGCATTAAGCTTGCCACTCTAACACTTGGTGCTAAATAATCACTAAACACAAAAAAGGTAGCACAAAATGGCAAAAACAAACCATAATTAGCCATTGCATTACTGATTGCGCCCATTGCGTGTTCTCGGATTCCAAAGTGAAAATTTCTACCCTTTGGAAAATCTCCCTTGCCTTTTAATTCTGTATTATTGGACGGAGCTAAATCCGCGCTTCCCCCAACAAATCCGGGTAAAGCCTGTGCGATTGCATTCAAGATGATTCCATTACTTGCACGCGTTGCAATTGCTTTGCCTTGCGCTTCTTGTTCTTCAAAGTTTGGATAAACAATTTTGCTAAAATCTGGCTTCAACATTTCCTCTAAAAGAGATTTCTGGCTACTTTCTGCAAAGATTTGATTCCATTTATGATTTTCTAATTCTCCTAATTCTGCGGTATTTTGGAAGCGAATTTTGCAAGATTGCGGGATAAAAAACTGCTCCTCTGGATTGAATCCCAAGCTCTCTTTTGAGATGCAAATCTCCTCTGCCCCTAGCGGTGCTCCGTGTGCTTTATGCGAGCCGCAGAATTTTTGCGAACCTTTGGCAATTTGTGTTTTTGCAATAATTAGCACGGGCTTAAGCGCACTTTTTGCCTTTTTTAAAGCCTCATCAATCTCTAGGAAATTATGTCCATCTATGCTGAACACCTCCCAATTTTGAGCCTCAAAACGCGCCTTGATATTTTCGCTCATCGCAATGCAACAATCTCCCTCAATCGTAATGTTATTAGAATCATAAATTAAAATTAAATTGTTTAAGCCGTGATGCCCAGCAAGCGAAGCAGCTTCATACGAAATACCCTCTTCTAAATCCCCATCGCCACACAAACAATAGACTTTGTGATGAATCAAATCCTCACCTAGCATAGAAGCAGCAAGCTTACCCGCCATTGCAAACCCGACTGCATTTGCGATTCCTTGTCCTAGCGGTCCTGTGGTGATTTCAACTCCGGGAGTATGTTTGTATTCTGGGTGTCCGGGCGTTTTAGAACCAAATTTACGAAAGTTTTTCAAATCCTCCAAGCTCACTTCAAAACCCCATAAATGCAGCAGAGAATACACAAGCGCACTTGCGTGCCCACCACTAAAAATCAATCTATCACGATTAATCCACTTAGGATTTTTTGGATTTAGTCTAATATGGAATCCAAGCACCACCGCAATATCTGCTAACCCCATTGGAGCACCAGGGTGTCCGCTATTGGCATTTTGCACCATATCAGCACAAAGAAACCGCAAAGCATTTGCCATCAAAGCATATTCGTTTAACTCATTTTTATCTAACATTTTGTCCCCCTTATTACTTAGGTTGAATTGCTTGCTTGCAAACTTTACAATTAAAAACACCGCCTGCACGAATCTTTTTATCTACATCTATCGGCACATAATGCACCTTATTAGGACAACTGCAAAAATATTCAATTTTTTTGTTTTCAGTTTGCACAGGCTTTTCTTCAGGTTTTGGTTCTGTTGGTTTTATAGGGAGCGGGCAGGTATTGCGGCGAAATTTTTCAATTTGCATATCCTCTTTAATAATATGCACCAAAAGCCAATTTTTTGCAATTTTTGCAATCTCATCTTTTAAATCGTTAAGATTCTGCACACGCGTTACTGCACTTACCATATCCCTAATAATGTCTTGATGAATTGCCCTATGTGCCTCCAAACGAGGAAAAGAAATGGATTGCATATACTCTTCCTCGTCTTTAAAATGCTCCTTTGTATATTCAAGCAATTCACGTAAAACCCCAATCACTTCCTCTTTGCTTGATTTTTTTTCTGTCATCATATAGGCACGACCTGCGATTTCAAATAGCTTTTTGTGCTGTTCATCAATCTTTTCATTATGCACGCTAATTTCTTTACTCCATGCTGGTAACATAACAACCCCTTTTTACGCAAGTGTTTATTTCAAATCACTAAAATTTAATTCTACTACAAAACTACTTAATTCTTTTTATTTTTATAGAATTTTATTTCGCCTTGCAGCTTTGTTTAAGATTATATTTCCCCCCCAAGCAAGTTTTTAAATGTGTGTGGCAAGAGTCCTCACAAAAAGTCTTAAAGGATTGTAATTTTAGCCTTACGATTCGTAATTCA
>NZ_NXLS01000010.1 GCF_003364315.1 Helicobacter ganmani
CTTGTGCGCCATATAGCGAACACATTTCTATATACTCTTGCATTGAGACTTTATGGATAAATTCACCTCTTTCATAACAATACTTGCAATAATCAACACTCGCGCTTCCGTCCTTTTCTAAGCCCATTTGTTCTTTGGAAGTAAGGGGCATACCGCAGCTTTGGCAGATTGTATTTTGCATTAAGAATCCTTCTTTTTACTTTAGAATCTATTCTTTATACCATTTTGGCGGATTGTTTTGCAATGGAGAACTTCCAAATATATCACGCATATCCAAAACGTTCTTGACGTTCCAACTATCCAAAGACTGATTGAATGATTTTGCCCCATAAAACATCTCTTTCATATATTTCACGCTGCTTGTATTCCACTTATCCAAAGGTTGATTGAAAGATTCTGCTACAGCAAACATACTATGCATATCTTTTACTTTGGATACGTCCCAAGCATTTATATTTTGATTAAATCTCTTTGCCTTAGCGAACATATATTCCATAATATTTTACCTTACAAGTATCCCATGATTCTATCCCGCTGAAATCTTGCCTTGTGCTTCCTTCAAAAAGTTTTGCCATATCAGTAATGGCAGAAGTATCAATTTCTCCTAGATTAATACTTTCATCTTGGACAAAAGCCTTTAATTCCTCTCTAGTCTTTGGAAAATATTTGTGTTGAGAATCTGCGTAACTACTAGATAAATTAAAGACCATTATTGCCAATAATGCAAAGCCTACTTTTTTCTTTGTCCCCATTTTATACATTTTATTCTCCTTACTTCACACAAGATTACCTGCCACAAGTTCGGCTTGAGCTATGATTCTATCTGTTGCGAGTTTTTGCATATCCGGTGGATAGCCATATTTTTGCAGCACTCTTTTGACTGCTACACGCAGCTTTGCTCGCACACTTTCTTTATGCTGCCAATCTAAGCTAACATTTTGCTTGAGAGTTTGAAAAATCGCTATGGCAAGTTCTTTTAGCTCATTTTTACTCATCACTTCTTTTGCACTTTCATTTTTGGCAATCGCTTCATAAAAGGCATACTCATAGTCTTTTAATCCCATTTCCTGCCTCTGCATATCACTCGCAACGAGTTCTTTGCTTAGGGCAATCAGCTCCTCTATGGCTTCTGCTACACTAAGGAGGTTGTTTTGATATTTTTGCATTGTCTTTTGCAGTCGCTCTATCAAGCTTTTTGCAGAAAGTGCAGAGCTAAGACGCGCACTTAGTTCATCATTTAAAAGCTTTTGCAAAGTCTGCAAGGCAAGGTTTTTGTGTTTATGGGAGGCAAGCTCGCTTAAAAATTCCTCTGAAAGGATAGAGAGGTTTGGCTTTGCAATCCCTGCGCTATCTAAAAGTTTCACTACCCCCTCACTCACAATCGCGTCATTAATAATTTGCCTAATTGCGCTTTGTGGCACAAGAGATTTTTGCTCCTCCTCTCTTTCGTATTTTTGCAAAGTCCTTTTGATGAGGTCAAAAAACGCCACATCTTTTGCGATTTTCTCCGCTTCCTCGCAAGGCAGAGCCATTGCATAGGATTTTAAAAGCCTTGTTGTATTATCCAAAAATCGCTTTTTGCCATTTTCTTGGGCTAGGATACATTCTAAAACTTGGGCGATAAACGCAAGCTTTTCTTGTGTGTTAAGCGTAAAATACTGCAAATAGTTGATTCCTTGTAGCATTTGCGCGGTGATTTCATAGTTTTCTTGCATTTTTTCTATAATTTTTGTCTTTTCTTGTATAAACGCGCCCTTGCCTCCGCTTTGAGTGTAAAATTCTAGTGCATTTTTTAGTTCATTGGCAATTCCTAAATAATCCACCACTAGCCCCGCCGGTTTGTCTTTATACACGAGATTTACCCTCGCTATGGCTTGCATAAGGTTATGTCCGCTTAGGAATTTATCCATATAAAGCGTATGTAGGGGTGGCACATCAAAGCCTGTGAGCCACATATCGCACACAATAACCATTTGTAGCTCATCATCAATGCTTTTAAGCCTTTTAGCGATTTCGCTTCTTTGCGCCTTGCTCGTGTGGTGTTTGCTTATTTTTTCTCCATCATCGCTCTTTGCGGTGATAATCACTTTGATTTTACCCTTTGTGGAATCCTCATTATGCCACGAGGGATTTAAATGCACGATTTGCTCATATAAAGACACTGCGATTTCTCGGCTCATACAAACAATCATCGCCTTGCCTTGCAAAATCTTCTGTCGCTGTGTAAAATGCTCTAAAATATCCTTTGCGATAGTTTGTAGTCTATCCTTTGCCCCGACAATCTCGCATAATCTTGTGGCTTTGGCGTTGATTTTCTCTTGCTCCTCACTTTTGCTTAGTTTAGAATCTAGCGCGCTTAAAATCTCTTGTCCCTCTGCGCTTAAAGCAATTTTAGCTAACCTGCTTTCATAATAAATTGGCAAAGTCGCCTTATCCTCTACCGCTCTTGCAATATCATAAATATCAATGTATTCTCCAAAAACGCGCCTTGTGTCCGCGTCTGCCTTTTCTATCGGCGTGCCGCTAAAGCCTAGATAAGTGGCATTTGGTAGCGCGTCTCGCAAATATTTTGCATAGCCATAGCGGAGTTGCGCCTCCTCATCAAGTCGCGCTTCAAAGCCATATTGGCTTCTGTGGGCTTCATCACATAGCACGAGGATATTTTCTCTTTTACTTAAGCATTCAAAGCTTTCTTTTTCGCTTCTAAATTTTTGAATCGTGCTAAAGACAATGCCTCCACTTGCCCTTTTAAGCTTTGCTTTTAAGTCCTGTGTGCTCGTTGCGAGTATCGGCTCTGTGCGTAAAAGCTCCTTTGCTCTAGCAAAAGTGCCAAAAAGCTGCTCGTCAAGGTCGTTTCTATCGGTGATGAGTAAAAGCGTGGGGTTGGCAAAGCTTATAATCGCCTTTGCACTAAAAAACACCATTGTGAGACTTTTGCCACTCCCTTGCGTGTGCCAGAGCACCCCGCCTCTTTTGTCTCCATTCATTGCGCTTCTAGCAGATTCTATTGCCTTTTGCACCGCATAGTATTGATGATAAGCAGCGATTTTTTTGTTGATTTGTGTCGTGGATAAGCCTGCTTTATCATAAAAAGTCTCTTTTTCAAAGAGGATAAAAAAGCGCGTAAATTCCAAAAGATTGTGAGGCTTTAATACATCAGGTATTTGGGGCATTTGCGTATCGGTTTTATCCTCGTCTTTCCACACCATAAAGCGTGTGAAGTCCGCACTCAAGCTCCCCACCTTGCTATTTAGCCCATCACTTACCATACATAGCGCATTGGAGATAAAAAGCATAGGAATCTGCGCCTTGTAAGTTTGAATCTGATGATAGGCGTTTTGCAAGGTAGCATTTGGATTTAGGGGATTTTTAAGCTCACACACCACTAAGGGTAAGCCATTGATAAAGAGCACAACATCAGGGCGTTTGGGCATTTTAGATTCAAAATAGAGTTGATTAGCGCACAAAAAGTGATTGTTTTGCGGGTTTTCAAAATCTAGCACTTGCAAGAGAATGCCTCGCATTTCACCATCAAGTAGCACTTCAAGCGGGATACCCTGCGTAAGATAAGCGTGGCATTTCGCATTTGCTTCTAAAAGCTCCTCATTTTCAAGGGCTTTAAGTCTAGCCAATGCCTCGCTTATAAGCTGCTCTTGGATTTTATAACTTAGGTTAAGATTGCAAGGTTTGGAATCCGCAAAGTTAATCCTCCGCACCGCCTCTTTAAATGTGCCCTCAAGTATCCACTCCTCGCTTTTGCGCTCTAATTCCTTGCCGCTTTTGTAGTCATATCCTGCGTTTTCTAAATGTTGCAGGAGCAAGGATTCTATGGTCGCTTCGTTGAGGGTATCAGTTTGCATATTATGTCCTTAATTGCAAAATCTTAACTTATTTTTTATCCTTTGATTTTGCAATTAGTATTTGATTTTGTCTTGATAAACTAATTTTTAAATTTTGGCATACCGATTGTTTTAAGTTGTATTTTACATCAAATTTATATAAGTGTTCAAGAACAAAAATTCTCAATAATTCTTTCGCAACAGAATTATTATCTTTATCAAACTCTTCATATTTCTTAATAAGTTTGTCCTTATGCAAACCATTAGAAAACTCTAATTTGACAGCATTCTTAATAATTGAATTAGCATTATTATCATCTAAGTTATTTATTTCATCAAATAAATATTCTGATGAAATGCTAGTAGAAATTTTCTTTGTAAATCCAAAGCACATCATAACAACAAAATTAAAGATTATTCGCTTAGCGTTTTGTTCTCTTGTATAATTTTGACCATTATCTGTTTTTTTATTTAATTCATCTATTTCTTTTATTAAAGAATCTTGATATTCATTAATTTGTTGAATAAAAAAATTTAGGTTACTCAAACCTAAATTAATTACCTCATTTAGAAGCGTCATTTTTTCATTTTTTGGGAGAGAACCGTAATAATTTTTTGCAATTTGACCTATTATTTCCATTAATTTCATTGATAGATTCGTTTTGCCAAAAATATCTAAATCAATAACTTCTTCATCGTATCGCACTATTTCTTGATTGTCTTTTATGCTTGGTATTTTATTATCAATTTCATCTTTATATTCTAACTCTTTTTTTCTATATTCTTCTGGTTTAGTATCTTCTTTAATGGCTATCTCTAAATCTTTATCAATAAGTTTATTAATATTTTCTAGCTCTTTTGTTGAAAAGTTGATTGCTGAAATTCCTTGAAAAAGATTTTTAGCCTTATTAAGTATTTGCTCTATAATAGATTCTGCTCTAGCTTTAGAATGATGAATAAAAAAGATAATAATATTGGCAAATTCAATCCTATATAGTCTCTCAATAATCATATTAATCTGATTTTGTATTTCTTCAGTTTTACTTCGCTTTTCTGAATTATCTGACAAATATTTGGCTACATAAAAATAATAAATATAATTTTGCCCAAATGAATACACTTCGCAAATATTCTTAATCAACCTAGCTTTAATTAACTTCTCATACACTTCTTGAAAATTTCTTTTATGGTATTCTTTGCAGTATTTTTCGTGGATATTTTCAAGCTCAAACTTATCAATTTCTCTTACCCCTCTAATAAAAAATTCGTAAGCTATAAACGATAAATATGTATGATAAAAATCTAATTCTTCAGGCTTAATACCTGCCCCACCCATTGCCTCATTAATAAGGTAATTATAAAATTCTGCATAAGCACTTCCGCTTAAATTATGACTTGTGCCAGATTCAATTTGTTGTAACAAAACAACAATATAAAGAGGGTAAGTAGGTATAAATTTTGTCCCTATTAGAGTATCTATTACTTTGGTAATTTTATCTTTTTTGTCAAATAATTCATTATCGCTTATGGTTTCTTTTACTCCAATGTTAAGCCATTTTTCTATTATAGTATCTCTTAGTTTATAGCCATATTCTTTAATTTTATAAAGTTTAAAATTATCCAACTCATCTTTTATTTCTCTTTTTGTCAAAATTTCCATTTCTACTGAATCATCGGAGAATATTAAAATATTTTCAAAATGATTAGATAACATTTTAAAGAAAGGAGGCTTGTATTCTCTTTTTTTAATACCTAAATCCTCTAAATCATCAATAAGTAAAACAATAGAATCTTTTTTATTTTTAATTAGAGTATTGAGTTCATTATATTCCCCATACTGATTTTTAAAATATTTAATTAATAAATTTTCAAATTTATCATATTCGCCTGTTTTAATATCTTTAGCGTTGATACAAATTGGAATTAAACCATTTTCATTAAACTTTATTTGATACATTCTAAGCAAAGCAGTTTTACCTGATACTTCCTCGCCAAATATGATACACTTTTTATAATCTCCAAGTGTTAAAATTCTTTCTGAACTTATAACAGAAACTTTATCATCATTAATATCTTGTAAATTCTGCAAATCCTGATAGCAAAAAATATCACTTAATGTAAGTTCGTTTTTGTTTGGGTGCGTTAGCTTGATTCCTATATCATTAATGCTTTTAAAATAATTACTACCTAATTTAAAATCAGTTATAACACTGCTTGAATTATAGGCATTAGTGCTTTCCAAAATAAAATTAAAATTGAGATTAGAAAAACTAGAATCAAGATTTTGTAGATTTTCTAACAAATCTTTTTCCTCAACTAACTCTCCATTATTTGCATAAGCAACAAAAATATTTTTGGGTTTGCCTCCTTGTTTATGCTCAAAAGCCCAAAAATATCCATATTCAGTAATTAATAGGTAATGGTTGCCTATTGGATTCACTGATTTTATTCTTTCTCTAATTTTTTCTTTTGGTATATCGGGATTACAAATCAATCCATTTTTTTGGAGTGCGCTCAAAAATTCTTTTGGAGTATAAAAAATATAATGTTTAGATTTGTTTTCATCGGCTTGTATTTTTTCTTTTAACCCTTTAGCATCTTTTCCGAGTTCTGATAGAGCAATTAACCAAACCTCATTATAGTTTTCTATATCTCTAATTCCGACAATGTTTTTAATTACATCAGCTTGGATTCTATTGTTCTCTTGGTAAGCCTTACATTCTACATAGATTTGTTTTGATAAATTTGCATTTGCTTTGCACAACAAATCAAGCTCCATTCCTGTTTTTCTAACTTCTGTTTCAACACTATAATCAAGTCTTTCTAAAAACTCCTTTGCTATTTTTTCAAGCAAATCCCCACGATTTTTTTGATTTTTGTCATTCTTGTTGATACACACCTGAATCATTTTCACACCTCCATTTCACCGCTTAAGAGTTTCGGTAGCATTATATCACGCAGAGATTCTAGATTTTGAATCTGCTTAGAATTATTGTAGATTTTATCAAAAAATCCTTTAGCTTGAATCTGAAAATTATGAAATGTTGCTTTATCGGGTAAAAGCAAAGTATATCTTTTTATTTTCTCTACATTAAGATTTTGTTGCGCTGAACCCGAAGCCAATAAATTTAAATTCTCTCTTTCATTTTTTAAAAAGCAAAAAACAAATTCTTTGCTACACTTTGTCTCATCTATTATTAATCCACAAGCCGCTTGATTAAACGCAGAATCTTGAGTTAAAATTCCAAGTCTCCCAACGGTGGGTGCTGCATATATTGCTATGATAATAGTATCCTTAGGAAAAAGTTTTGCCGATGAATTTTCAAGTCCATCTTCTGTAATTGTTTGAATACTATCAAATAGAAAATTATCGTCAAGCTCCTTTGTAGAATACCAATTAATTTTGCCAGAATAATATTCCTTTATTCTTGTAGATGGCGTTCCTCCTGAAGCTATTTTTAGGCAAATATCATTTAAAGTTACTTCCTCCCACGCGTTGCGTTTAGGATTGTCTATAAAGGTATGGCGGAAGAGAGTGAGGCTTAAGGATTCTAAAGTTTTGTTTTGGCGATGGAGCAAATCTATCTTATCGTCCAAACTACTTAGAATCTCCGCGATTTTATGCTGTGTCTCAAGTGGCGGTAAAGGGATTGTGAGGTTAGATAAATCTTTAATGGGTAATTGAGGTTGTGCCGAACCAGATACAAAATTATCAATGTATTTTTTACTATTCAGCATTGCATACAACAAAAAAGTAGAATTTACTTCCATAATATCAGGTCGTAGTATAACCATACCCGAATTTATGCGTATATTTTTATAGTCAATATTTTCTCTATAAAGTGCTATATTACCGATTGTTCCTCTTGTTGTTAAAACAATATCATCAATTTGCAATTTTCCTTTCCTAAGGATTTCATCTTTTTCTTTATTTATAAATTGACATTCTGTAAAATCAAATTTTGCATTAAGAACATTTTTTGTGCTTAAGAATAGGCAATAACCATTATCAAAAAGTTCATTTTGTTTGGGGTAATTTTTACCTCTATCACCATCTATAATTTGAAGTGGTGCTTCCCCCAACTTCACCCTTTGCCATTGCTCTTTATGGAGGGATTCAAAGAAAGCAGAATGAAATGGCGCGGTTGCAGTCGTGTGTTCTTTGTGGTTGTGAGTTGTTGCGCCCATTGTTGCATTTTTGGTTGGAATGTTTTTATTCATTGTTTGCCTTTGTGAGATTCTATGCTTTGCTTATACTTTGAGAGATTGACTTAAAACACTTCACTATGAGAGCCAACATTAATTGCCTTTAGAATGAGTAAATCTTCTATTTTGTCATATATCAAAACTAAATTTGGTTTAATATGACATTCCCTTAAGCCTTTTAAACTGCCTTTTAATTTGTGGTCTTTGTATTTTGGCTCTAAAGTTTCATCATTTGCAAGGCGGTTTAAGAGATTTTCAACAAGGCTTAATCCTCTTTGTTAAGTTTTTTTACTGCGTTTTTATATTGTTTTGAATAAGCGATTTTATATTTCATTCAAAATATCTTTGTGCATTTTTTTAGCATTTGAATAGGTTTTTAATTTGCCTTGTTTGTAGAGTTTATCCATTTCCTCACTCTCTTTTTCCATTTGGGCAATAGCTTCTGCTCTTGATTTTTGTGTTCTTATCTTTGCCTTAATTCCCTTAGCCAACCCCTTAAAAGCTGGCAAAAACTCTTCTTTGACATTTTCAATGATAAGTGTCATTGTGTATCCTTTGGCTTGAAGTTTTTTAATTATAGCAAATTTTATAATCTTTATTTTATTTCACTTGCATTAAGTTTTTCCTTTTTTGCTAAATCCTCAATGCCAATAAAAGAGTGCCACTAAGTAGTCGCTTCTCTACTTCTTGCGCACTTTTATAATCCTCCAAATCCTCTAAATAATTTGCCAATGCCTTTGTGATAATCGCTTCTATTGGCTGTTTCGTATTCTCTTGTGCGAGATGAAGCAAGTTTTGTGCTTCTTTGGATAAGGTGATATTCATTATTTTTCCTTTGCTTCCTTTATTTATCTTCTAGGCATTATAGCAGATTGCGATGAAACTTTTACATAAGATTCTTTGTTCGTTGAGATTTCAGAATGATAAAAGGAGGTTCAAAGTGGCATCTGATTTTTGAAATTACGCAATCTTAAGCACTTTTTATATGAAATTGAAGCATAGATTCTATGCTCAAATGATAGTCCAAACTCGCCCATTCTATGCCTGTTTTATCACAAATAAATTCATAGGCATTAAGCTCCTCAAGGTTTGCTTTTTGCAGTGGTGCATACCATTTAAGCGGTGTGAGGATAATGCGCCCATCTTCAAGCTCTACACTCAAATATTCTCCTTGCACACAGACTTTTTTACCCTTTAAAGTAGTCATTCCAGCTCCTTATAAATTCTAATTTGTGCTCTTTGATAACTTCTAAGACAAATTTTAAATCTTTTGGCTTGAAAGTGTTTTTTAAAACACTCAAAGTCTCTAAATCTACCTTTGCAAAGCACTCATCTTTTAAAATATGGATATGCTTCGGCTCGTGCTCATTAGCATAAAAGAAAAATTTAAATCCCCTAAGCGTCAATAAAGTTGGCATTATGGAATCCCTTTGTGATTATAGCATTCTTTCAAAATAATTATACTATAATCCTTGCAATTCAGAGAGCTTACCGCGATGAATCGTGGGTGCTTGTTGGCTTAGCTGATGAGAGGTTACTCTGAATTTTGTATTTTTATGCTTTTTGCGATTCTTATCACTCTATAATCTTCTACTCTTTCATTTTTCTATCAACGCAAGGTTGGCTAGAATCCTTTTATTTAACGCCTCTTCCTCTTGCATTTGAGATTGCAACTTCTCTTTTAAGTGTGTAAATTCTGTCTCAAAGTCAAAATCTTCCTCACTTTCTTCTAAGCCTACAAATCTACCCGGTGTCAAAGTGTAGCCGAGTGCGGCGACTTCTTGTAGGGAAGCGGATTTGCAAAAGCCCTTGATGTCTTCGTAGTCTTTTGCCGCTCTCCAATTATGGTAGGTTTGGCTGATTTTTTGTATTTCATCGCTTGTTAGAATACGATTTTTGCGATTAATCAACTCGCCACAATTTCTTGCGTCTATAAAAAGGATTTCTTTATTTGTCTTGGAGCGGCGCATAAACCACAGACAAGCGGGGATTTGCGTGTTTAAGAAAAGCTTAGCGGGGAGATTGACAATACAATCAATGAGATTAGATTCTATCAAGTTTTTGCGTATCTCGCCCTCTGTCGCTGTGTTGCTTGTGAGGCTGCCTTTGGCAAGGACAAATCCTGCCACGCCTTTAGGGGCAAGATGATAGAGGAAGTGTTGAATCCACGCATAGTTTGCGTTTGTAGTAGGGGGAGTGCCAAACTTCCAACGTCCATCAAGCTTTAAGAGTTCGCCACTATAATCCGAATCGTTAAAAGGCGGGTTGGCGATGACAAAATCCGCTTTTAAGTCCTTATGCGCGTCATTTAAGAAGCTACCCTCGCTATTCCATTTAACTTGTGAGGAGTCAATTTGTCTTATGGCAAGATTCATCTTCGCTAGTCGCCAAGTCGTTTGGTTGCTCTCTTGTCCATAAATAGAAATATCATCAATGCTGCCTTGATGGCTTTGCACGAAAAGTTCGCTTTGCACAAACATTCCCCCACTGCCACAACAGGGGTCAAATACGCGTCCTTTGTAAGGCTCTAGCATTGCAATAAGAAGCTCTACAACGCTTTTTGGTGTGTAAAACTGCCCGCCCTTTTTGCCCTCACTTAGCGCAAACTCACCTAAGAAATATTCAAAAATATGCCCTAAAATATCGCTACTTTGGGTGGAATCTCCTTGCAAAGAGAGATTAGAGAGCAAGTCAATCAACCCACCTAAACAAATAGAATCTAGATTTTCTTTGGCATAGACTTTAGGTAAAACGCCTTTAAGGCTTGGGTTTTCTTGCTCTATGGTTTGCATTGCATTATCTAAAAGGCTGCCGATATTGCTTTGTTTGGCGTTTTCCATAATGTAGCCCCACCGCGCCTTTGTCGGCACGAAAAACGCATTGTAGGCAAGGTATTCGTCTTTATCCTCCGTATCTCCGCCCTCATTTTGCACTCTTTCAAAAGTAGCTTGAAAGCTATCGGAGATGTATTTTAAGAAAACTAAGCCCAAAACGATATGCTTATACTCGGCGGCGTCAATGTTTTTGCGGAGTTTATCGGCGGATTTAAAAAGTGTTTGCGCTAAGGTTTGGTGCGTCATAAGAGTCTCTTTGTTGTGGGATTTTTTGGTAATATTTTACCAATTTTTTTGGCACAATTTTACCTTAAATAGAATGCACTCTCCAATAAAAAGGCTCAACTCTCCTTAAGGATTAATCATTTTTGCTTTTGTAATAGCAACCGCAACTTTGGCAGATTGTATTTTGCATTAAGAATCCTGTGTCATATACTCTGCGAGGAAGTTAAAAAACTCTTTGGAGACTTCAAAATGCCCAAAACGCAGTTTGCTTGCGTAAGCTTTCCATTCTGGGTGCGGCTTTGCCGTGGCAGAGTTGGCAAAATCCCCCTGCTTGTCCTATTTGAATATGATTTTTTGATGCTATGCCGATGAAGTAGCGCATTGGAGTCCTTATTTAATCATTTTGTTGCTTTTCTAACGCTTGTCTAATCAATCCTAAACAATAAGGCAATTTTTCCATACCATCTAAAATGACTTCCACTTTTCCATTACCCCAAATTCCTATATTTGTAACATCTCTTGCTAATTCTTTGGGGTCATTTAATTCATCAAGGTAGATATTAATGCTTAACTTTAAGCGATTTTGCTGTGGGATAATATCCACAAAATTAGTATCAAACTTATAAGCAATGTATTGTTTTAAAATTTCTTCTTCTACATTTTCATCAAGTGCCAAAATTTCTTTTCTTAAAATCTCAAATAATTCTTTACTCTTACCGCTTTGCAAATGCTTATGATTGTCCAAAGTAAAAGTATGTTGTTCTTTTTTGGGTTTATAATTTTCTAAATTTTCTTTATCAATTTTGGGATATGCCCAAATTTTTAAAGCATCTTTAGCCAATTCTTTCACTCTTTGCTTAATGCTTGTTTCATTCCAAGACTCTATATTTTTTAAGCCATTATTCAATCTTAAAGGACTTTCTTTAAAACCACCTTTCATACTTTGTTTTTCTCTAAAAGACTTATTAGAATATTCGGAGTTATAGCCTGTAAATGTGAGGTTACCTAAAGTATGCAAATATTTTTCGTGGATTTCTCGCCAATTTTCACCTAATTCGTTTTGCCACTCTATGCTATTATCAATATTTTGTGGCATAATGTGTTCAATGGTGTATTCATTAATGCTTGTTTTTTCTTTTCTATCAAAATTTTCTAGTTTGTCAAGTAAATAGATTTTCTTTTTGTTGTGATAGATGTCTTTTTCGCTAAGTGCTTCATTAAAACTTTTATCATTCGGAAAAACTGCATTGCCTTTTTGGAGATTAAAATATGCCTTAACGCCCTCAAGGTATCGTTCTTTTGTGATATTTTTCATAAAAGATGCAAAAACTTTATTCAAGGCATTCGTAGGGATTCCACAAACTGCCCTTCTTAATATATAGCTTTCTATTAGTTTTAAGATTTCTAAAAAATCATTCTTGCTTAAAACATTTTCCTTATAATCTCTATAAAGCTCAAGCAAAAATGGATACGCTACTTCACAATCTAATGCTTTAAGGTTTTCAAATATTGCAAAAAGTTCTTTATCCCCCTCTTTTTTAAAAGCCATAGCACAATAAAAATGTGCATATCTTTGCAAATCAACCAATAAATCCTGCGTATTGATATTTTTATTTTGCTTATATTCCTTGAAAGATTCGTAAATCTTATCTAAGTTTGGAATTTTGCCCTCATTTTTTATGGTAAGATAATGCCTTACAAAATAATCAAAACTTTGTTTTTCTTGTTTGTCTTTATTAAAATTTTCCCCAAATTCAATCTCCATAATGCGCCAATATTTTTCATAAAATCCATTTTGTTTCTCTGGGGGTAAATCCATTAAAACATAGTTGCGTATTAAGTCTGCTTGCGATAAAT
This sequence comes from Helicobacter ganmani, assembly GCF_003364315.1. Classification (NCBI taxonomy): domain Bacteria; kingdom Pseudomonadati; phylum Campylobacterota; class Epsilonproteobacteria; order Campylobacterales; family Helicobacteraceae; genus Helicobacter; species Helicobacter ganmani. Next base: position 12,962 of record NZ_NXLS01000010.1, read on the forward strand.
CTTTGCCTGTGGAATTCATACTTTCAAAAATTAGCTGTGGGTCGTCTTTGCCTCGCTCTAGCGATACATCAATAATTAAAAGCTTGTTAATGCCTTTGCAAATAGTTTCTAGTTTCTCTTTGTTTTGTTCCAATTTCTTTTTGAAAAATTCAAAATTATCTTTGATTTTATTTGAAATTTGTGCAGGTTGTGCTTTATCTTTATCTATCAATGAAATAAGCGTGTCTTTATCGTTTTGTGTGAGGATAAGCTTGTATTTTTCTTCATTTTTACCATATTGATTAATGAGATAATAATCTCTAATTTCAGCTTGTGAAAATCCTCCAATCTCATCATTTGTAATTTCTCTTAAAGCCTCTAAAAGCAGTGTTAAAGTAGTTAATCTCTGCTGCCCATCTATGACTAAAAGTTTATTAATTGAGCTTTGATGATAAATATCATCTTTGATATACACAATAGAGCCTATAAAATGAGCCTTTATTTTCTCATTTGTGCTAATTTTTTCAATATCTTGCCATAATTTCTCACAATGTTCTTTGTCCCAACTATAAGTTCTCTGATATGGAGGAATAATAAATTGTGTTTTTTGAACATTTAAGAATGTCAAAAATTCTACAGCTTCTGCTTTCATTCCCTCTCCTTTTAATGATTATTTCCAAACCCATATTTTATCAAAAAAAACAAAATTGCAAGGCAATGAATAGAATATTGAATGAAGAATAAGCACAAAATCTTTGATTATTATCAATAGGTTATAATTTGCAAGGCAGTTATTGGAGGTATGAGATGAAATCTTTGGTTGAAAATATTGATAAACTTCACACCACGCAAAGAGGAGTAGCGCGGATAAAGAGGAATTTAGAACTTAAAAGCGATGATATTCTCTCTTGGTGCAAAAAGCAGATTCTAAGTAAGGACGCTACTTTGGAAAAAAGAGGCAAAAACCTTTATGTGCATTTGCCTCATTGTAAGCTAACAATCCATTCCACAAGCTATACAATCATTACGGCTTATAAGAAAAACTAAGCCTTTTTTAAGCTCCTCACACGCTTTTTTATACATTTACTTGCCCAATCATAATGGCTTGAAGTCGCACTCACACAATAGCTCCCAAGGCTTGTGTTGCCGCACCATTTATAATACTTTTTGATAAAAAGCTCCTGTGGCGGGAGGCTCTCTATCAGCTCCATACATTCTATGTGGCTTTTTTCTAACATTGCCTTTGCGTTCTCTAATGGCGTGCTTTGGTGCTTTTGCCAAATCTCCCTATTCATCGCGGGATAGGTTTTGAAATTATAAGGCGCAGGGAGAAAAGGCACAAAATCACTCGTCCTCTCAAGGTTTGTGCGCACAAAGCGAAGCAAAAGTATCTGCCATTCATACAAATGCACCAGCACATCGCGCAAAGTCTTGTCGCGCTCATTATATTCAAAGGGTGTGCTTTGTTGTTCAAGCGGGATTTGCTCTATCAACGCAAGCAGAGATTCATAATTTTTCTGACTTAAGGCAAGCAAATCGCTTTTGTTGGTAGGGCGTGGCATAGGTGTCCTTTGAACAAATCTCAAGGCATTATAAGATTCTAAGTTTGATTTATACTATTTTATGTTTTTAGAATCGTCACATATTGCTTTGCTTCTTTTGCATAAGGCAGAGTGTGCAAATCTTTAAAATGCACTTTTATAAGCTCCCGCGCATTTTTGGCAAAGAATTTCTCCATTGTTTTAAGCGTTTTTCGCGCTTGTTTTAAATCCCCTAGTTTATAGCATTTATAGAGACTTTTGCGCTCTTTAGGCTCTAAAAAATGGGGTAAAAACTTATATTCCTTGCCTAGAGAAAAAGCAAAATTATTTTGTCTTAATGCCACACGCCAAGAAAGCAAAATCAAAAGCCCCTCTCTCATCATCGCTAAATGTGCGTTTGCAAGGAGCACTTCGCCTCTTAAAATGTCCTTGTGTATGCAAACATAGCGCCAATAAAATTCATTGCAACAGTCCAAAAAGCTCTGTTTGGTTAGAGGCTTGATAAAAAACGCACTATCGCTTGGCTCATTGATAGGCATAAATTGATTATCTTTATCAAGCAAAACGCGCATTAGCCGCTCATTGTCCTTATACCATTCTATGTCCGCAAGGGGAATAAGGCTCAAATCTATGCGCACCCCATCATCAAAAAGCACTAAAAAGCTAAACCAACCCTCCCTTAAATCAGGCGGGTAAAGCTCCATAGCTTCAGGCTTTTGGAGCATTAAAATATTGCCAAAGATTTTAAGCCATTCCTCATCATTTTTAAAGGATTCTAAGTTTTTAGCGTTTAAGAAAAAAGAAATATCATAATCGCAAAATTTATCTTGCTTGATGTTGGGATTTGCCCTTGAACCCTCTAATGTAACCGCGCGGATAGAATCTGTGCGTTTGACAAAATCTAAAATAAGGGCGAAAATTTCTTTTTGCGTGCGCATTGTGGATTCTCCTTTTTAAAGGCTTAAATTTTGCTTTGCATTTTACTATAATAATTTGATGATTTAAAGGTGCAAGCTGCTTTGAAGTTTCTTACCCCATTTCGCACTAGAAATACTTAATAATAATCTGTTCAGTGTTTATTAAGATTTATATATTATAATATCAACATATATCAATATTATAATAAGGTAGTATTTTTTATGGAAAGTCAATTACTAGAATTTTTCAAATTTTTTGCCATTTATTTCGTTGAGTTATCACTCTTTTTTGTTGTCGTATCTGTTTTGATTGCTTTTTTAAACAATAGATACAAGAGCAGCTTTGAAAAGCATTTAGGCAAAGATTCTTATCTTAGTTATATAAAAGCTATTCTTTTGGGCTCTCTTACACCATTTTGTTCTTGTTCTACTATTCCCTTACTTCGTGCATTGCTTAAAACAAATGTAGTTTTTGGTGTATGTATCGCCTATTTGCTTACCTCTCCGCTTGTTAATCCTATAATTGTGGGAATGTTGTTTATGGCTTTTGGACTGAAAATCACATTGATTTATCTAGCTTTTTTGTTTGTTGCTATTTTTATTTTATCCACTATGATACAAAAACTTGATACTCAAAAATTTCTACAAGAAAATTTTAAAAGCACGAATCATAATGACCACTTTAAAGCTAAGAAACCTATTGATTTCACATCTTTTTCTATTTCTGTCCTGCAAAAATCTAGCTCTTGTTGTGATACTCAAATGAATAAGAATATGTCTTGTTGCACAAAATCTAAAAATAAAGATTCTATAAAAAATTTATTTTTTCAAAGTTTAAAAGACTATAAAAAACTTATTCCATATATTGCCATAGGTATGGGTATAGGAGCTTTTATACATGGTTTTATGCCACAGGATTTTTTACAAAATTATCTTGGTGGGTTTGGGATTTTAAATGTGATTTTTGCTGCATTTATTGGCATTTTGCTTTATGTTAGGGTGGAGGCAATTATACCTATTGGTGTCGCATTACTTGGAGTTGGCGTCAATGAGGGTGTAATAATGAGTTTTTTAATCGCTGGCGCTGGTTGCTCTCTGCCTGAACTCATATTATTAAAAAGCATATTTAAGTTAAATTTTTTAGCATTGTTTGTTGGGTTGGTTTTATGTATTGCCATAGGATTTGGTATGATTATTTATTTTTTATAGTGAGGCATAAGATGAATAAGGTTGATAGTTTTTTAAACATTGTGGGTGCGCTCAATGATGAGACGAGAATATTAATTTTGAATTTTTTATCTGCAAATGGTGAGACTTGCGTATGTGATTTGCAAAATATGTTAGATATGAAGCAATCACGCTTATCAAGGCATTTGAAAATATTAAAAGATTCAGGCTTTTTATATGTAAATCGTAAAGGTGCTTGGGCGTATTATGGGATAAATAATCATTTAACCCCCTTTCATCAACAAGCTTTGCAAGCCATAGAAGAGCTTGATTTAAGATGTTTGCCACCTTTTTAGTGTGGGGAATAATTTAGTGCAGTGTGCTTTGAATTGCTCATTGCTCATTCCCGCTTGTGCGCCATATAGCGAACACATTTCTATATACTCTTGCATTGAGACTTTATGGATAAATTCACCTCTTTCATAACAATACTTGCAATAATCAACACTCGCGCTTCCGTCCTTTTCTAAGCCCATTTGCTCCTTTGAAGTGATAGGCATACCGCAGCTTTGGCAGATTGTATTTTGCATTAGATTACTCGCCATCCTTTCACCCTGTATTTCTCACACCTTGTGCAATCCCGACAATCGTCGTTACAATCTGTCTAGCAATCCGCTCCCTTTGTTCATCATAATGTGCATTTTTATAAACTTTCATCAAATGCAACTGAAAAAAACTAAGGCTTGTCAAAAAAGGCTTGCGCAATAAAATAGATTCTTGAATCAACTTCTCGCTCGCAAGCAGAGATTCCTCTTTGCGGACATACAGTAGCCAATCCAACGTGCGATGATATTCACTCTCTATCATTTGCCAGATTTTTTTGCGCAATTCCACATCTTCTACGAAATCATTATAATGCTTTGCAATCTCCAAATCCACTTTCAAAAAAGCTTGAGAAATATTGTCAATTGTAGTTTTAAAAAACAAATTTTCCCTATAACAGCTCCTAAAGATTTCCTTTTGTCCATACTTTTTAAACGCTTCTTCCAATCCGCTTCCCAAACCATACCACGCGGGGATAATTGCGCGATTCTGTGTCCAAGCAAAAACCCAAGGAATTGCACGCAAATCCTCCACATTTTGCGTCTCTTTGCGCTTAGAAGGACGTGAGCCAATATTCAACTGCGCGATAAAATCAATCGGTGTCGCAGATTTGAAATACTCAATAAACCCCTCTGTCTCATACACAAGCTTTCTGTAAGCCTTATAAGATTCCGTGCTAATGGTTTGCATTATAGTATCAAATTCTGAATCACTCACATTACAATTTGTCCCAAATCTATCATAAACTGATTTTTTCAGCAAAGTTGCCAATGCGCTTGAAAAGCTAGATTCTGCCTTTTTGGGATTAAGATATTTGTAGCTAATCACCTCGCCCTGCTCGGTTGTTTTCAAGAATCCCGCCACACTACTAGGTAGCGAAGAGAGCAAGGCGTCCTCTAGCGCACCTCCTCCACGACTTACACTTCCTCCACGCCCGTGAAAAAGCCTAAACTTCACATCTAATTCTTTCTCTAGCACGATGAGATTCCCAATCGCCTTGCGCAAGGAATAATTGCTTGCAAAGATTCCGCCATCTTTACTAGAATCCGAATAACCAATCATAATTTCCTGACGATTCTTGCGGGATTGCAAATACTCAGCATAATGTGGGTTTGCACAAAGTTCGCGCAAAATCTTAGGCGCAGATTCCAAATCCCCAATTGTTTCAAACAAAGGCGAAATGGAAATACGCGTCTTTTTGCCCTTGCACCACAATCCGCTTTGTTTGGCAAACCACAGCACACAAAGCAAATCATTTGCGCTTTGACACATTGAAACAATACAAGAATCAATAATGTTATCACTGATTCTATCTTTTGCCCATTTAAAATTTATAAAACTAAGCAAAGTTTCTTGTGTTTGCTCGCTAAATTTTCCATAAAATTGATTCAAATCTACCAAAGGCGCGCTAAGAGCTGCGTTTAAAACCTTTGTCTGCTCACTTGTTGGCAAAAGCAACAAATCACCTTGCACATAACCCAAAGTCGCGAAAATCTCTGCAAGAGCAAGCCAAAACACCTCACGATGCTGGCGAAAATCTAGTCGCATTAAATGGAATCCCGCAAGCAAGACAAGATTTCTTAACTCTTTCAAATAAGTGCTGCTACGCTCATCTAGCGATTCCATCATCATTTCAATGTCTTTGATAAACTCTTTGGAATTTTCATAAATATAGAGTTTATTTTGCTTCAAAGCACTTTGAGGGAGGTTGAGCATAAGGATTCTGTTTTGGAGCTTTTGGTGCATACAAACAAGTTTTGCACGAAATGGCTCTTGTGAAAAAAGCTTTTTTGTTGTCTCGTCTAAATGCTCTTTTTCTTGCTCTAAACTTTCTAATAATGTATTACTAGGATTAACATATTCGCACGCAATAGAAAGCTCTCTTCTTAGCCTATCTATCCATTTTAAGTATTGATGAATTATTGTTTGGTGCTGACGCTTCATCACTTCAATCATCACACGATTCGTTACATAAGGATTCCCATCTCTATCCCCGCCAATCCAACTTCCAAGCAAAAGGGGAGATTTTTTAAGCATAGAATCTTTCGCATTCTCTCCAAGTATTTTTAGTGCGTCTTGTATTTCTTGCAAAACACGCGCACCACTTTGCAAAATAGAGCTTTCCATAAAATAAAGTAGATTGTCTAGCTCAAATAAGACTTCTATTTTCTCACTACGCACGATATGACTATGCCAAAGCAGATTGAGGCGATATTTCAAATGCTCCTTTGCACCCATCTGCCCAAACTCAAACCACGCACGCAAATCATCATACATTTCGTGGTAGCTTTCTAAAAATGTTCTGCGCAGAGATTCTGTGGGGTGTGCGGTAAAAACAGGATAAAACTGAATCTTTTTAAAAACCTCCTTAATGTCCTCCGCATCGTATTTTTGCGCTCTTAATTCCTCAATAGCGACAAGGATTTGCCCTCTACTTTGTCGCAAGCTCAACTGATAACGTTCATCAATAATGTTTAAAAGCAAGTGATAAAGTGTAAAGGCTTTGATGAGATTAGAAATCTCCTGCGAACTAAGCTCTTGTAGCAGATTGGATTCTGCTTTAAATAAAAAGCTTGGATTGTCTTTTAGTGCGATAAAAGTAGGTTTAATATTTGGCGCAACCTCATCTAATAATTCACTCAAGATTGAAAAAGCAAATTCTATTTCCTTTGTTTTTGCCATTAGGATTCCTTCTTGCATTTTGCTACGACTTAAAGTCGATGGAATTATAACGCGTTTTAAGAATTAACTTGTGTTTATTTTACTTATTTCTTAAAAGATTTACAATTCATTGCACTAAAGAATAAGAATTGTAGATTGCTTTGCAAACTTTTTAAGTTTTATTATTTTAAAATTCTCAAAATTTCCAAAATTTAAGGCTAACAATGGGACAACAAGATTTAAAACAAATGGATTTAGACTTTGTCTTGCATACTTATGCACGCAATGATGTGCATTTTGTAAAAGGAAGTGGGGCAAGACTTTATGATTCAAAAGGTAAAGAATACATTGACTTTGGTTCTGGAATCGCGGTGTGCAGCGTAGGACACGGCAATGCGCGTTTGACAAAAGCAATCTACAAACAAGCAAAAAACCTAATCCACACTTCCAATCTTTACTTGATTGAGCCACAAGCGCGTCTTGCCAAAAAGATTGTTGAGCTTAGTGGCTATGATATGCGCGTATTTTTCGCAAACTCTGGTGCAGAAGCAAATGAGGGTGCGCTGAAGATTGCGAGAAAATTTGGTGAAGAAAATGGAGAATTGAAAAGGTATCAAATCATCACTTTAGATTCCTCTTTCCACGGACGCACGATTAGCACCTTAAAAGCAACCGCGCAAAACAAAATGCACCAATATTTTGGACCTTTTCCCGATGGATTTGTGTATGCTAAAGACTTAAACGATGTTCCAAATAAAATCAGCAATGTAACTTGTGCCGTACTTTTAGAACTCGTGCAAGGCGAAGGTGGAATCACGCCTTTTGACAAGGCAGAAGTGCAAAAACTCGCCAAGATTCTCAAAGAAAAAAATGTGCTCTTAATGGTAGATGAGGTGCAAACAGGCATTTATCGCAGCGGCGAACTCTTTGCTTCACAAGTCTATGGAATCACGCCTGATGTGATTACGACTGCCAAAGGATTAGCAGGCGGTGTGCCTATTGGCGCAGTAATGACAAGCCTTAAAGATATTTTTGCACCAAGCGACCACGGAAGCACTTTTGGTGGAAATTTTTTATCTACAAGTGCGGCATTGGAGGTGTTAGAGATTCTATTTGAACACAAGCAAAGTGGGGAGCTAGACAAAACGATTACATACTTTACACAAAAACTCCAAGATTTGCAAAAACATTATGCAGAAATTTTTACGCAAGAAGTGGGCTTAGGGCTTATGCGCGGACTTAGGGTAAGAGATTTGGAAACCTTGACAAAATTCTTAAATGCTACTTTTGAAGCAGGAGTTTTGGTGCTTAAAAGCGGTAAAAACACCGCGCGATTCTTGCCAAGCCTTACGATTACACGAGAAGAAATAGACGAGGGATTTTTGCGCATAGAATCCTGTATTGCACATTTGTAAAAAACCTACAGAATCGCAAAGATTCTACTTATGCACTTGCGATTTTCTCTGTGATTCTTTTCTTGCTCTTGCGGCTTCCTGTGCGTGCGACGATTTTTATCCTTATGGCGATTCTCTGTGTGTGCTTTACTTAATTGTATTTATTCCCCGCAAAGGCGAAGTAAAATTTCATAAAATCCTTACCAACTCTTGACAGACACTAAGTCTCATATCTTATAATTCCATATTAAGTTTTAGAATTTCATCTACAACTTAACTTTGAAATACAAGGAGAGAATAATGCTATTAAAAGAAAATTTGACACAAGCAAGCACAGGACAGAGAATCACTGCCAAAGGCTACGCAGTCGCACATAAAAGTGATACTTTTAAGCCCTTTAGTTTTTCGCGCCACGCTTTGGGAGAAACTGACATTTTGATTGAGATTCTATATGCTGGAATCTGCCACAGCGATATTCATAGTGCGCGTGAGGAATGGCATAAGGGAATTTTTCCAATGGTGCCCGGACACGAGATTGCGGGTAAAGTCGTGGCAGTAGGAAGCAAGGTAAGCAAATTTAAAGTTGGCGATTACGCAGGGGTAGGTTGTATGGTTAATTCTTGCGGTGAGTGTGAGGCGTGCAAAAGAAGCCAAGAGCAGTTTTGCGAAAATGGTAAATGCGTCTTTACTTATGATTGCCACGATTGCTTCCACGATAACGAGCCAACTTATGGCGGATATTCAAATAATATTGTAGTGAGCGAAAAATTTGCAGTCAATGTCCCACAAGATGCGCCGTTAGAAAAAGTTGCTCCCTTGCTTTGCGCGGGAATCACCACCTATTCGCCGATTAAATTTAGCAATGTCAAGGCGGGCGATAAAGTCGCTGTGGCTGGATTTGGTGGGCTTGGTGTAATGGCACTCAAATACGCAATCAAAATGGGTGCGGAAGTGAGCGTGTTTGCGCGTAATAAAAATAAAGAAAAAGAGGCATTAGAGCTTGGTGCAAAGGCACTTTATACTGATACAAAGGGTGTGAGCGAACGATTTGATTTTATCATTTCTACGATTCCAACCGCGTATGATGTGAATGCCTATGCAGAGTTGTTGAAATTTGGCGGAGAAATGGCTATTGTAGGCTTACCACCTGCAGATGAGAAGCTTGGTATTGATTTAACGAGACTTGTATTTGCTGCGGGTAAAAAAGTCTATGGCTCACTCATTGGCGGAATGAAAGAGACACAAGAAATGCTTGATTTTTCTTTAAAACATAGAATCTATCCCGAGACAGAGGTTATTTCTGTGGAGCAAATCAATGAGGCGTATGAGAATCTCACGAGTGGCAAGGCAAAATTCCGCTATGTGATTGATATGAAAAGTTTAAAAGAATAAACAAGTCGTTGGAATTCCTTGTCGCCAAATTTTCATTGTGCGGATTCCACATTTTCGCAATTCCTCATTGCCGGGTAAGTTTAAGTTTGCTTGGCAATGATTCCTAGTAAATAACATTAACATATAGAATCACTCATCATTATTTTGGAACAAAACTTGCTTACTCTTTAACAAATTCAATATTCAAGGATTTGCTATGAGTATTTTCAGTTATAGCCCAGCGCGTGCGCTTGCGCAAGAAGCTCTTGACCATAGAGCTGTGCGCAGGGATATGATTGCTAGCAATATTGCCAATGTCTCTACTCCAATGTATCGCCCAAAAGATGTGAATTTTGAACAAATGATGGCACAAAAAGCAGACGAGATTTTTAATCGCAACCGCAAATTAGAACTTGATGTAGCCATTACAAACAAAAATCATTTGCTTCCTATTGAGGATATGAGCCTAAAGCGTCCCACAATGTTTTATCGTGATGGACATCTTTCTCGCAATGATGGCAATAGTGTGGATTTGGATATTGAAACAAGTGAAATGGGCAAAAATGATATTATGTATCAAGCAATTATTGGTGCATTGCGCAAACAAGGTGGAATCTTCACCTATGCAATAGAATCTTCAAGAAATATATAAGGGGATTTAAATGTTTTTATCTAGTTTTGATATTAGCGGTTATGGGTTATCAGCACAGCGACAAAGAGTAAATTTAATTTCCAGCAACATTGCCAATGCAAATACCACGCGCACCGATGAGGGAGGACCTTATAGACGAAGAGATCTTATATTAAAAGCTTTTGATTTTGATAAAGTTTTGAATCAAAAGTATGAAAACAGCAATAATTTGCTAAAATATGAAGATCCATTAGATGAAATGGACGAATTTGATGAGCAAAGGAAGCCAAAACCTACGCTAATGAGTGTTTATGTTGATAAAATTGTCCGTGATGACACACAGCCAAAAATGAAATATGAACCTAATCACCCAGATGCAAACTCTGAAGGTTATGTTGCATATCCCAACATTAATGCAGTCGTGGAAATGGCAGACTTGATTGAGGCAACTAAAGCTTATCAAGCAAATGTTGCTGTGTTCCAAAGTGCTAAAAATATGGCAACCACAGCAATTTCAATGTTCCAAGCATAAAGGATTATAAATGGAAATTAACAAATACGGAGTGGATTTAGAAAAATTAAACTCTAAACTCCAAGATGTTCCAAATCTTGCACCAAACCACGATTTAAATCCTCCTTCTAAGAGCTTTGGTAATATGCTAAAAGAAGCGGTAGATGAAGTCAATGCCTACCAAAAAACAAATGAGCAAGTAATGGCAGATATGGCGACAGGGCAAATCAAAGACATCCACCAAGCCGCTATTGCAATCGGAAAAGCCGAAAATAGTATGAAATTAATGCTAGAGGTGCGCAATAAAGCCATTAGTGCCTATAAAGAACTTATTAGAACACAAATTTAATCTCTGCCTAAAATGAATGACGCGCAATCTAAAAAGGCAGGCAAGATATTACTTCTATTTCTTACAATAGGAATGGGATTCTGCATTTTTTTAGGGACAATCTTTTATCAAAATTTCGCCTCTCGCAAACTTCCAAACTTCCAAGCCAAACGCATTGAAAGCGCAATTAGAGGAAATATTTATAGTAGTGACGGATTCTTGCTTGCCTCTAGCAAAAAAGTCTATAAAGCAGTCGTCAATACTCACAACATTAATCCACAAAAAAAAGAACTATTCGTCAATCTTTTTAGCATTTATAGCAAGATACCAAAGAATCAAATTCTCTCCAAACTAGAGAAAAAAGGCAATGTAACACTTTCGTATGCCATTGATTCCAAAAGTGCAAGTTATCTCAAACAACTGAACTTAAAGCTGAATCAATTAGATGTTTTTCAGAGCTATGAAGACGAAAATGGACATATTTTTAAATATGGCTTATCCGTAGTAGAAAGCGGGGAATCTAGGGATTATCTCTATCAAGACACGATGGAGCCAATTCTAGGCTATATTAACAAGCAAAATGAGACGAATATTACACGCGTGCAAGGCGTTAAAGGTATTGAAAAAAGCTTTGATAATGAGCTAGAGCCGATGAGTGATTTGCTGATGATTGGGCAACGCGATATTGGTTTTAATGTAATTTTAAACAAACATTCCACTTTCAAAGAAAGAATGGACGGCTACGATGTTATTACCTCTATTCCATTAAAGTTGCAAAAAAAAATTGAACGACTTGCAGATGAAAATGCAGCGCAACTTGGAGCAAAAGAGATTCTAATTGGCATTATAGAAAGCAAAAGCGGAAAAATCCTAAGTCTTGCGAGTAGTGCGCGCTTTAATCCGAATCTCATCACAAAAAACGATTATTCTAAACTCAATGCGAATGCGATTGAATATTCCTATGAACCCGGAAGCATTATCAAACCCATTATTTATGCGATTTTACTAGATAAAAACCTTATTACTCCCAATGAAACCATTGATTTGGAAAATGGACGCTTTAGATTGCATAATTTTTATATTACAGACACCCATAGGTTAAAATCTGCAACAGCTGAAGAGGTTTTGCTCTATTCTAGCAATATCGGTATGGCAAAAATAGCCCAAAGACTTAGCCCACCAGAATACAATGCCGCCTTGCAAGCTTTTGGATTCGGAAATCCAAGTGGAATTGATTTGCCTTACGAGCGCGTGGGTGTAATTCCAGATATAAAGCGATTCCAAAGCGAAGTTTATCGTGCCACCGCTTCTTACGGCTATGGATTGCGCACGACCTTTATTCAAATGCTTAAAGCCTACAATATCATCACGAATTATGGAATCTCTTATAATCCTTATTTGGTGGAATATATCCAAGATTCCAAATCTATCCGCTATAAGCTCAAGCATCAAACCCCCATTAGAATCCTAAGCAACAAAACCGCCAAAGAAGTAAAAGATACTCTTATTAAAGTTGTCAATGAGGGAACAGGAAAAACTGCGCAAGTAAAAGGCATTACAATTGGTGGCAAAACAGGCACTGCGCATATCGCACAGGGTGGAAAATATGTGCGTAAATACAATAGTTCATTTTTTGGCTTTGCAAACGATGAAAAAGGGAGTGAATATACCATTGGCATTAGCGTGTTTGAACCCAATGAGACAGAAGCATATTTTGCCACACGCACGGCTGTACCGCTTTTTAAGGAAGTTGTAAATTTGCTAGTTAAAGAAAACTATCTGAAACCTTAATTCGGAAATCAGTCCAATGCGCTTATCTCACGATTCTAAGCCTTTTATCACAAATCTCTCATTCTCAAGCACGATAGAATAAGAATCACGCGTTTTTAAATCAATCAAAAAGCATTCGTCGCCATTTTCAAGTTCATACCGCTCGGCAGGATAAAGACTCAAGCGACGTTTCACCTCTTCCAAATCCTCACAAAGTGCGCTAAAACCAAACATCACCAACTTGTAAGCAAATTCTTCCATTGAAATTTCTTTAACAATTATCTTAAAACTAAAATTTAAGATTCCAAACTTTTGACGCGTGCAACCCCACTATTAATCGCTGCTTGTGCAACCGCGTTAGAAACGAAGTCTTTTAAGCGCGTATCAAAAGGGCTAGGGATAATATAATCTTTACCAAACTCGAACTTTCTCCCGTGAATTTTCTCTAACTCCGCCCTCAAATCATCAGGAATAGGCTTTTCTGCAAGTGCGGCAAGTGCATACGCACAAGCAAACTTCATTTCCTCATTGATACATCTTGAGCGCGCTTTTAATGCGCCTTTGAAAATATAAGGGAATCCCAATACATTATTGATTTGATTAGGATAATCACTTCTGCCTGTTGCAATTATCGCATCAGGTCTTGTCTCATACACAATCTTTGGGTCAATCTCTGGAATTGGGTTACTCATCGCAAAAATCATAGGGTTTGGATTCATTCCCTCAATATCTTTGGCAGTCAAAATATCCCCACGAGAGAGCCCAAGCAAAACATCTGCGCCGTCCAAAGCTTCCTTGTAAGAGTTGATTTGGCGAGAAATTGCAAAGTCTTTTTTAAATCCATTCAAATCTTTTCTAAAAGTTGTGATTGCGCCTTTGCTATCAAACATAATAATTTCTTTTGCTCCTAGATTCTGTGCCATTTTTGCACACGCAATCGCCGCACCACCTGCGCCAAAAACGACAATTTTTAAATCCTCTGCCTTTTTATTTGTGATTTTTAATCCATTGATAATTCCCGCAGTTGAAATGATTGCCGTTCCGTGCTGGTCATCGTGCATAATAGGAATATTAAGAACCTCTTTGAGTTGTGATTCTATATAAAAACATTCAGGTGCTTTAATATCTTCTAAGTTGATTCCGCCAAAAGTTGGCGCGATTGCGCGCACAATCTCAATAAACTTATCCGGATTTGTCTCATCTACTTCAATATCAAACGCGCTAATATCGGCAAATTTCCTAAATAATGCTGATTTCCCCTCCATTACAGGTTTTCCTGCAAGTGCCCCAATGTTTCCAAGCCCCAGAACGGCTGTGCCATTGGAAATAACAGCAACAAGATTGCCTTTGGCAGTGTATTCATACGCGGTATGTGGGTCGCGCTGAATCTCTTTACAAGGAACAGCAACACCCGGAGAATAAGCGATAGATAAATCGTGCTCATTATTTAATTGCGTGCGTGCAACCACTTCAATTTTGCCTCCTTTATGATAAGGAAGTGCGTCTGGATAGGTTTGTTTTAAATCTTCCATTATTGATAAACACCTTAAAAAATTAAAAATTCAGTCAAAATTTAAGCGGAATAAAAATAAAATCTCATTTAAATTTACTTAAATAAACATTAAATTTTAGCCTTTATTTCTATTTAATAAATTTTTGGCTGATGAATATTTCCGAACAATCTATGCTCTTCAGTGCTTTTAGAGTGCTTAAGAAGCAAATTTCCCTCCAAAGTAGAATTGTTTAGATTCGTAACAATTTTGGAAGATTGGATTTGAATATTCTGCACTTTTGATTTTTTGGAATCTGCTTTTGATTGGAGAGAAATCGTACTGTGTAGTTGATTGTCCATAGTAAGCTGATGATAGAGGAAGCCATTAAAATCCACTTGGCTTAGATTCTGCCCTATTGCTTGATTCAAAGAGCGCAAAAGTGCAGTATTGCGGAATCTTACATTGGTAATATCAAAGTTAAAATGACATATATTTTCCACAAAATATTCTTTGACATTGAGATTCGCCACTCCTTCAAAATAATGAGGAATCTTTGGAAATATCGTATAAATTTGCGCACTACTTAGCTGATTGAGATAAAGATTGGAAGCCGTTTTGCTCACACTCAAACTCAACGCGTGCAAACTAGATGATTTTGCATTGCTGTCTTCTTTTATCTCTCCTTTAAGGTTCAAAGACTCATTAGTCGCTAATCCTTGTGCATTCAGTATGCCTTTAAAGAGGCTTTTATTCCGATAGGAGAAATTTTGAAGCTTCGTTAAGGTGATTTCTTGTGGAATCTCAAACGCAAAGGGCTGCAAAGAGATTTTGCCCCCTTGCCCTTGAAAATCTGCAAGATTGGAATGGAGCGCATAATTTAGGATTCCTTGTCCTTGCGCTAGCTCTATCTTGGAATCTAGCTGAAATGTCATAGCAGGAAATCCGATGTGCGTGCGCATTTCTATAAGTGGGCTATTGATAAACAAATCTTGACTTTGCATTAAGACAACGCCAGAGATTCCGCTTGCAAAATCGCGTAAATCCAAATCGAGATTAAGCGTTCCTCGCAAAAAAGAAGGTTGATTAAAAAGCGTAAAAAGCGCGCTTGCCTCCAAGTTTTGACTTGTGAGTTTCAAGGTATTAGCTTGTAAATTTTGCAAATTCAAACGAAAATCCAAAGGGGAGTTTTCCAAACGCATCGTTCCGCTAATCAGCATATTTTTCATATCACCCTTTGCGATTCCTTTTGTCTCCAAAGCCCCATTAAGCGGAATCCCAAAAAAAGGTGAAAGGGGTGAAAGATTTTGAAAACCACAATGAAATTCTGTATCGGTGGCTAAAGTTCTTAGATTGCTCGCCCCCTTGAGCGCAAAATCCCCAACGCTAGAATAAATTTTCAAATGATGTTGGAAAGTATTGTGATGTATCTCGCCTTGTAATTCTCCCATAAAATATGTCGGTGGAATTGTGAGATTAAAATGCGATAAAAACTCCTCTGCTGCTAGCTCCCCACCCTCTAGGCTCACATTGAAGATTCCATTATAAAGATTCGCTTCGGATTTTGTATTTAAAAGAGTTTGCCAAAGGGAGTAAGAAGTGTCTTGCAAATCCTCTTGAGCTTGCTCTAATTTCAAATCAAAGTTTAAGATTCCATCTCCATAAGGTGCTTCATCAAACAAAACAAAGAGTGTCGCTAAACTTGCATTTTTTGTGTGCAGTTTAAGACTCTTAAAATCCAAATAAGAGCCATAAGCATTCAAATCACTTTGCGAATCCAAAAGATTGCTTTGCGCTTGCAAAATATAATGTGCAAATTCGCCGCTAAATTCACCCTCTACCCAAGTATTCTCGGCAAATTGCAAGGTTTTGTCTGCAATTTTTGTGCTAAACCCGTGAGAATTTAACAAAAACTTGCCTTTAAGATTCCGCAAAAACAAGGAATAATCACTCTCCAAAAATAACTCTAACTGCCCATTATGCGCCACAGCCTCCAAAGAAAAATGAGAGGGGGTGATTTTAAAGTGTCTTGCTTGCCATTTAAAATGCGTGTAAGATTCCAACTTCAAAAGCAAAAGATTTCCAACATATACATTACCAAAAGATGAAAAAATAAAAGCGGTGAAACCAAAAAACATTATCAAGATACCTGCAAAAGCTAGGATAATTTTTTTTGTTAGTGGATACTTTTGTTTTTTCATAGCTTCAAGTGTAATCAAAAATTCGTTAAAAAGACTTAAAAATTAGGCACTTTTAAAAGAAATCAAGGTAGAATCTAGACTTTATTTGTCTAACAAAAGGGAATTTATGGACTACAAAGATACACTAGCATTACCTACAACAAACTTTCCTATGCGTGGAAATCTCCCGCAAAATGAACCGAAGACCTATCAACTATGGAAAAGTAGTCGTATTTATCCAACGATGGAACAAAACCGCAAAAATGCGAGCGTTACTTTTAATCTACACGATGGACCGCCTTATGCAAACGGACATATTCATATCGGACACGCACTCAATAAAATCCTCAAAGATATGATTGTAAAACAGCATTATTTTCAAGGCGAAAAAGTATTTTACACACCGGGTTGGGATTGCCACGGATTGCCTATTGAACAACAAGTAGAAAAAAAGCTTGGCAAAGAAAAAAAGGATTCCTTACCCAAAATCAAAATCCGCGAACTTTGTCGCAAACACGCAGAGGAATTTGTCCAAATCCAAAAAAATGAATTTTTAGAACTCGGAATCTTTGGAGATTTTGAGAATCCTTATAAAACGATGGATTTTGCCTTTGAAGCAGAAATCTACAAAGCACTTTGTGGAGTTGCCAAAAAAGGCTTACTCAAAGAGCGCAGTAAGCCTGTTTATTGGAGTTGGGCTTGTCAAACTGCCTTAGCAGAAGCTGAAGTGGAGTACGAGGAAAAAGAGAGCGATTCCATCTTTGTCGCTTTTCCCTTGCAAGAAGATGCGCTTCAAGCATTAGGCACGCAAGAATTAGGAATCCACAAAGCCTCTTGTGTTATTTGGACAACTACTCCTTGGACTCTTCCTGCAAATAGCGGAATCGCTCTTAATCCCGAAGAACTCTACGCATTAACACAAGATAATAAAATAGTCCTCGCCTCCCAAGTAGAGAAATTGGCAGAACTTGGCATAGTGAAAAACAAGATTCTAAAGACATTCCACTCCCAAATCTTAGAAAACAAACACGCAACCAATCCGCTAAATGGAAGGAATTCTAAAATCATCTTAGGAGAACATGTCGCAAGCAACGAGGGAAGCGGTTGCGTGCATACTGCACCCGGACACGGAGAGGACGACTATTTCATCGGACTAAAATACGACTTGCCTATGTTAATGCCCGTAGATGATAAAGGTTGTTTTGATGAAACATTAATAAAGGAAAAATTATTCTTCAATCCCGATGAATTTGTGGGAAAATTTATCTTTGATACACACCCAAGAATCTTGGAGCTTTTGGGAGAACATTTGTTGCTTCATAGCAAAATCAAACATTCTTATCCGCACTGTTGGCGTTCGCACCAACCCGTAATTTTTCGCGCAACTGCACAATGGTTTATTCTAATGGACGAACCCTATACAAGCAATGGAGAAACTTTGCGTCAAGTCGCTTTACAACAAATTAAAAAAACGCGATTCTATCCCGAACACGGAATGCACAGAATCTACTCTATGATAGAGAATCGCCCCGATTGGTGTATTTCAAGGCAAAGAGATTGGGGTGTTCCGATTGCCTTTTTTAAAGACAAGCAAAGTGGCAAGGTTTTATTGGATTCAGAGATTTTGGATTTTGTTGCGGAAATTTTTACCAAAGAAGGTTGTGATGCGTGGTGGAGCAAAAGTGTAGAGGAACTCCTCCCGCCTCAACACAAAGACAAAGCAGGACATTTAGAAAAAGTGCAGCACATTTTAGATGTGTGGTTTGATAGTGGAAGCACTTGGAAAGCCGTGCTAGAGAGCGATAAATATGCTAGCGGAGGGAATCCTGCTAGTATGTATTTAGAGGGAAGCGACCAACATAGAGGTTGGTTTCATAGCTCTTTGCTCGTCAGCTGTGCAATCCATCAATGCGCACCTTACAAAAGTATCTTAACGCACGGCTTTACAATGGACGAAAATGGCGAGAAAATGAGCAAGTCTAAAGGCAATGTGGTTGCGCCAAAAGATGTATTAAAGGAATTTGGAGCAGAAATCCTGCGACTTTGGGTTGCGCAGAGTGATTATCAAAATGACCAAAGAATCTCTAACAATATCCTAAAACAAGTGAGTGAAAATTACCGCAAAATCCGCAATACGATTCGCTTTTTACTCGCCAATATAGGAACATTAGAAAGTTTAGAGACACGGCATTTTAGCCAAATTGATTTGTGGATATTGAAAAAAGCACAAAACTGCTTTAAAGAAGTTAATGCGCTTTTTAATGAATATGAATTTTCCAAAGGCTTGCAGGAGCTAAACTACTTTTTAAACGCGGAACTTAGTGGAATCTACCTTGACCTTTGCAAAGACAATCTTTATTGCAATGCGCTAGAGTCCAAAGAACGCAAAGCTGCACAAAATGTAATGGCTCTTATTTGTGGCAGATTGTTTGGGCTTCTTGCTCCAATTCTTACCTATACAATTAACGAAGCTTTAAACCACACAACGAGCAAGGCATTGTTGGAAAGTTGTGGAATTACAAAGGAGATTCAAAACCCAAATATTGCTGTGCTTGAAGTTCTTTATCAGCCGCTCCCTTGCTTTGAACAACCCAAGATAGATTTTGAAAAACTCTTGGCTTTGCGTTCCTGTTTCTTGGAGCAAATCGACAGCCTCAAAAAAGAATCTAAAATCAAATCCACATTAGAAGTAGATTTCATCACTTCCGCTAAAATTGCGGAGTTTGAGGAGTTGAATCTTTGGCTTATGGTAAGCGCAGTAGAGTGTAACAAAACAGCTTCCAATCTATTGGTGAGTTTTACCTTTGAGGGAGAGACTTATCACATTTGCAAAGCCAAAGGACACAAATGTCCGCGTTGTTGGCAATTTATCGCACAAGAAGCAGACACACCTTGTGTGCGTTGTGCTGGAGTTTTAGCAGATTCTAAAAAATCTTAGGAGCAAAAATGTTTGAAGGGTTTTTTGATTTGACACAACCTGTGGGGCTTGATGAGACTTGGGTAAGTATTTTTGTTGTGTGCTTTATGATGTGGCTTGGGTTTGTTGCAGTAAAACGCATTAAAGAAAAGAGAACAAACAAATGAACATTCTGCACACAGAGACTCTAAAAAGTTGGGGGGGGGGCAAAATAAAGTCTTAAACGAAATGAAGCTTATGCGCGAACTTGGGCATAAAGTCTTTTTGTTCGCCAATCCAAACACACAAATTGCACAAAGAGCGGAGAATCTTGGCTTTGAAGTGATTGCGTGCGAAATGTCTAAGAAAACCTATCATCAAAGCATTCCCAAGCTTTTTTCTATCGTCAAAAAATACCATATCCATTGCGTCATCACCCACGATTCTACTGATAGTTGGATAGGAGTAGCTACGCGCATTTTGTGCAGACTCAATGGAATCCGCACGATTTTTATGCGTGAGAGGCACAATCTCTACCCCATTAAAGGCTTTCTCTCTAAAGCATTGCATACACATTTGTTTGATAAGATTCTATACATTTCTGAAGCTGTAGGGGAATATTTAGAGCAAATTGGCGTCCCAAAATCTAAACTATTTTATCTCCCAGATACCATTGATACTACAAGCTTGAAACAAACAAAAAGCAGCTTTAGAGAGGAATTTGGAATCGCAGGGGATTCTTTGGTGATTGGCACTTTCACTTCTTTGTATCCCAAAAAGGGCGTGTATGACTTCGCAGAGGCTGCTAAACTTGTGTTAAAAGAATATCCTAATGCGGTGATTGTCTTTGGCGGTGGAATCAATGAAGGAATCAAAAATCAAATCCAACAAGACTTCAAGCAAAGAGAACGCATTATTTTCACGGGTTGGCGTGAAGATGCCCTCAATGTCATCAAAGCCTTTGATATTTATGTCTTCGCAAGCCACACCGAGGGGCTTGGAACGGTATTATTGGAGGCAATGTGTTCGCAAGTGCCTATCGTAGTGTATGACAAGCCTCCTATGAATCATCTAATTGCCCACAAACAAAGGGGGCTTTGTGCTTCATATTTGGACGCGCAAGATTTAAGTTGCCAAATCTTACACCTCATCACACACAAAGAGGAATCTCTAATGTATGCAAGAGGGGCTTTAGAGTATGTCTGCACCCGCCACGACCATACACGACTCAAAGGCGCACTTGAAAATCTCCTTGCTCAAGTCGCGCAAAGATTCCAAGATTCCATATAAGGGGCGCAATCAATGTTTCCAATTTGTATTTGCACATTACACCATATCCACACACAAAGCGATAGTTTGACAATTAGCCCAACAATGCTCCAAAAGGCGATTTTGCGAATTTTAGATATGGGATTTACCTTTATCACCTATGGAGAGTTCATAGAAGCAATTTTGCAAAACAAAAACATCGGAAAGAAAAAGGTACTCTTGACTTTTGATGATGGATATTTTGATTTATATCGCTTTGGATTCCCTATCTTAAAGGAGCTAAGAATCCCCGCGGTGTGTTTTTTGATTACCAATACAATCCGTGATTCTAAGCGAGAGATTTATGATTTAGAACCAAAACTTCACAAAAACTTCAACTACTCCAATGATTTAGAATATTTTCTGAATCTCTCTGAAATCCTAGAAATGCACGCAAGCGGACTTATGGAGTTTGATAGCCACAGCGCGACACATTTTTCTTGCAATAGCGAAGATACAGAGAGATTGAAGCAAGAATTGACGCACTCAAGAGATAAGATTTCGGAGATATTTCCCCACAAAAAATATTTTGGATTCTGCTTTCCTAGAGGAGATTTTAATACAAATGCTTTGAATCTTTTATCCACTTGTGGATACGATTTTGCCTTTAGCACCATAGATGGTGGGCTTTGCAAAGGAGATGACTTAAGGAGAATCCGTAGGATTGACATTTCTCAAAGCACGCGCAAGGAAGCGGATTATCTTTTTCGCTTAAGCAAAAAACTAAATCTTTATTCCTATCCCTTGCTTGGCAATCTCTATTCTAACTTTAGAAATCGCAAATTTCATCGTGTCCCCTGACATTTGTTTTGTAAGGTGAGTTACCAATTACACACTCACCCGCAAAACCAACCAAGATTTTCCTACTCGCCAACTCTTTAAAGACTATTTGAGGTTAAAATAATCCTTGATTGCTTCGGCTTTATCTGTCTTCTCCCAAGTAAATTCTGGCAATTCGCGTCCAAAATGTCCATAACTTGCAGTTTTTTGATAAATCGGACGCAGTAAATCTAAGGATTCTATAATTCCGCGCGGAGTGAGACGAAACACTTGTTTAACGCATTCTTCAATTTTAGAATCTTCTACTTTTCCTGTGCCGTGCGTATTGACAAGAATAGAAACGGGTTCTACCACGCCGATTGCATACGCAATTTGAATCGTAGCCTTATCACAGATTCCGCTTGCTACAAGATTCTTAGCCACATAGCGCATCGCATAAGCTCCGCTTCTATCTACTTTGCTTGGGTCTTTTCCGCTAAATGCACCTCCCCCGTGCGGACAACTTCCGCCATAAGTATCCACGATGATTTTGCGCCCTGTTAACCCTGCATCACCTTGTGGTCCGCCAATCACAAATTTACCTGTAGGATTCACAAAATAACGAATATTATCGTTTGCAAACTCTTTTGGCAAAACTTTTTTCACCACCTCTTCAATCACTGCACTTCTCAATGTATTTTGTGGAGTTTCTGGACTATGTTGCGTAGAAACGACAATCGTATCAATTCCTATAGGTATGCCATTTGCATATTTAATCGTTACTTGGGATTTGCCATCGGGACGCAAAAAAGGCAAAGTGCCATCTTTCCTAGCTCTTGCCAAACCCTCTGTAATTCTATGGGACAAATGAATTGGTAGTGGCATTAACACATCGGTTTCCTTACACGCATAGCCAAACATTAGCCCTTGGTCGCCCGCGCCAATCTCGCCGTCCTCTCTATCTACCCCTTGATTGATATCTGGACTTTGCTCGCCTACTCCATTTAACACGCCCGCGCTATGATAATCAAACCCATATCTTGCGTCAATATAGCCAATCTCTCGCACCACGCGTCTAGCAATATCTTGCATTGGCGCATAAGCCGTTGTTTTTAATTCTCCTGCAATCACGCAATAACCATTAGAAAGCAAAGTTTCACAAGCTACTCTCGCCTTTGTATCTCGCTCTATAATATAATCCAAAATTGCGTCGCTGATTTGGTCAGCCATTTTATCTGGGTGTCCTTCGGTTACAGATTCGGAAGTGAAAAGAAACTCTTTTTGCATAAATTCACCTTGTATTTTAAATTTTTGGGATTGTATCACAAAGAAACTTAATTTTAAATCTTGCAGATTTTAAGGGAAAATTACCAATATATTTTTACAATGGAATCCTAAAAGCAGTTTGGAATGTGGATTGCTATCCAAGTTAAGACTCACCCGCAAAGACGCAGTGGAAAATTCCTAGTATCCAAATATTATAAATTGCCACGAATTGCGTTGTAATTCTCACAAGAGTGAAAACCCACAATATCCCTCTGAAGCAATCCACAAATAAACAAAGTGGGTAAATTTTGATTGATACAAAATCTATTGTAGCTTCACACCCTGATTTTGCGACGAATTCCTAAAAAGCGTATAGGATTTCACTACATCTTTTTTTGTGAAATAAATCTGTAAATTGTGGCTCCTTATTTCATCTTTGGAAATCAAAACTCCGATTAAAGGAATATGATTGGTCGCATCGTAGTCTGCTTCTGCATACTCATACACCAATGTCTCCGTGCCGTCCTCCTCTATATGTGTCCCCGTTGGCTTACCATACATCTGTATCACTTGTGCTTTGGTTGTTTTGCCTTTAATCAACTCTTTTTTGAAATCCTCTTGTGTCTTTTTGGCTAAAATCTCATTACCCCCTTTAAAAGTGCAGCCTGCAATAAGTAAAGAGCATAAACCTAAACACAACATTAATTTTTTGTATTCCATTTGAAATCCCTTTCTCTATTAAAATAAAACTCATATTATGCCCCCCCCCCCTAAAAATAAACTTAATTTAATCTTTAATTTATCTAAGATTTGTTATCATTTTCTAATTGATATTTTTTATCAATCAATTATTTTTATAAGGATTTAAAATGTTAGTAACAAAAAAAGCTCCAGACTTCAAAGCCCCAGCAGTTTTGGCAAATAACACTATCGTAGAGGATTTTGAACTCTCAAAAAACTTAGGCAAAAATGGTGCAGTTGTATTCTTTTGGCCCAAAGACTTTACTTTTGTTTGTCCTTCAGAAATCATCGCGATGGACCATAGAGTTAAGGCATTTAGCGAAAAAGGATTCAATGTCATTGGTGTTTCCATTGACTCTGATGTCGTGCATTTTGCGTGGAAAAACACTCCTGTAAATCAAGGCGGAATCGGAAATGTGCAATTCCCAATGGTTTCAGACATCACCAAACAAATTTCACGTGATTATGAAGTGCTAATCGGTGATGCAGTTGCGCTCCGCGGCTCATTCTTGATTGACAAAAATCAAGTTGTCCGCCACGCAGTGATTAACGACTTGCCACTTGGGCGCAATATGGACGAAATGCTAAGAATGTGCGACGCATTGACTTTCTTTGAAGAGCACGGCGAAGTTTGCCCAGCAGGTTGGAACAAAGGCGACAAAGGTATGAGAGCAGACGCAAAGGGCGTAGCAGAATACCTTTCACAAAACGCAGACAAATTATAATTCTTGCAAGGATTTCCCTTGCAAATCCCACAAATCTAGCAATCTCCGACTTTTTTAATCTCTTTTCACAACGCAAAGCTTGAGATGAAGCTTCCAAACATTATGGAATCTCACAATGAAATCCCCCACCTTGTCCTTGCTAACCTTTGCGTGTTGTTTTTCATTATTGCAAGAGGCTTTAGCCTCGTGGCAACCTATAATCTAGCATAAATTAGACTTTGCAATGGAATCTTAAAAGCGAGATTCTACATAGTTTGCTTCACTTCGTTCGCAATGACAGAATAGTTAAATTTGCAGGTATGCGGGATTATGGATTGCCGAGATTCCTGCGGAATCTCACAATGACGAAGTCGTTAAATCTCAAAGATTCCATTTTAAAGGGGGATTGTGGGCATTGTGGATTCTGTTTTGATTACAGATTTAACAAAACCACAGCGCAAACCACCATTACCATACCGATATAGCCGATGATTCCTAAACGCTCTTTGAAAAATATATAGCCCCCAAGGCTCGTGCCGACAATTCCCACCACCCCCCAAGTAGAATACGCAACACTTAAGGGCATTTTCTCAAGCACGAAGATTAGTGCGCTAAACGCCCCTCCCAAACCATAAGAATACAGCCTATCGTGTAGCCTTTGCGCTTAAACGCATTGGATTTTTTCAAAAACAAATTTGCGATAATGTCCAAGCGGTAATTACGACATATCCTAGTGCTAGGCTCATTGCATTCCTCGGTGGATTGTGGAATCCGATTCTACTTTTTCGCGCTTTAACTCGGAGTAATTAATAAGCGCAATTCCACTTGGATTATTAAGTGCGCAAAACCGCTTTGTAAAAGCATTTTTTGAGCCTTTGGTAGAGTTTTGAAACCCTTGTCACCTCTTGATATTATAGTCTTTTGATTTTGGAGGGCAAAAGCTAGAAGTGTGTGAGATTCCGCAAGATTCTGATAAATTAAATTGTGGCAAATCTTTTAATGCAAAGGTTAATGCTATTTGCTAGATTCTTGCTCTTGTTTGTCCAAATACCGCTCATCAAAGAGGCTATTTAAATGCACATTGCTTAAAGCTACTTTCAAAGAAGTAAAAAAGTCTGGATTCTCTTCCTCCATTTTCTTTAACATTTGCTTTGTTTTCTCTCTTGCGAAAGGACGTTTGTCGTGCGTTTGCCACATCACAGGACAATTACAATCAGGAGCAATATAAATGTTATTTTTGGCAATAAAGTCAATAATTTGCCGCTCCCGCACAAAAATTAGCGGACGAATCACAAACAACCCATTTCCTGCTTTATATAGGGGTGGCATAGAACGCAATGCACCATTATAGGTGAGATTCATCATAAAGCTTTCTGCTGCGTCATCTAAATGATGAGCTAAGGCGAGTTTGTTGAATCCTCCCTCTAAAGCTTTCGTATAAAGCGCACCTCGCCGCATACGCGAACAAAAACTACAAACCACACTCCCCTCACGCTTGTTTTCCTCCAAAATCTTATAAATATCTGTGCGGTAGAGTTCATAGGGGATTCCAAGCCTCTCGCAATACTCAAAGATATATTCATACTCGCCCCCGCGCCCATAATCAATCGTAACTGCCTTAAACTCAAACTTAAAAGGTGCATATTTTTTCAGTCTCGCTAGAAGTGTCGCTAAAAGTATGGAATCCTTACCCCCACTTAAGCCCAAAAGCACCTTATCGCCTTCTTTTATTAAGTCTAGTTGAGCATTGGTAGAGCCTGTTATCTTTAAGATTTTTTTGCTAATTTCTATGTTTTGCTCTTTTGCCATTTTTCACCTTTTTTGGATTCTATTTTTTATAGTTATTTGGAATCCCCTAAATCAAAATATCCCTCTAAATGTCCTCTAGCAAATTCCAAAATTTCTGCTTCCTCCAATAAGTGTTTATCGTATTTCACCACCACAACTTGCTCGCTTTCATTGATATACCATTCAAGCACCCCGCGCAACTCCCCTAACACTTCCAAAGTCTCATTTGTGATTCTATTTTTCAAAGATAAATAAAGATTTTTCTGCATAGTTGGATTTGCCAAAAGAGAAAAAGAGAGAATCCATAAAAAAGAGGTAATGACAACAAACATCGTAATAGAAAGCATACTAAAAAAAGTATAAAAATGCCCTCCCAAAAGCGCACCAAAAAACGAGCCTAGATAGCCAAAAGAAGTGAAAATCCCCATTGCGCTGCCCTTTTGGTGTGCTTTACAATAACGACTTGCGAGGCTTTGCATAATGGGCTCGTGGATAGAGAATCCTACAAAAAACACAAGCACACCAAAGATAAACACCGCTTGACTTTCGCTTAACATTAGCAAATAGCTAAACACAAAAAACAAGATTCCAACAATCATTACTGCCTTAAATTTCCCTCTTTTTTCCGCTAATATCGCCGCGGGTGCCATTGCAAAGAATCCTAAAAGTGAGGCGGGAATATACACTTGCCACAAGTCCTCTTTAGGCATTTCAAAGCCCTTAACAAGAGCAATAGGAATAATAAGAAATGCCAAAGTCATAAAGCCTTTTTGCAAGAAATTTGTGAGATTCATAATTTGGAGATTCTTGTTTTTTAAAATCGCATTATATTCTCCGCTTTGATTCGTGAAACGATAAGTAACTTTGGGCGTATTGGGCACAGCAACAAACAAAATTACAAGTCCAAAAAGTGCCAAAATACAGGTAATCCAAAAAAGGCTTGGGATTCCATAATGCGCACCAAGAATCGGACCTAAAATCAGTGCAAAGGTAAAACTAAGCGAAATCGTCCCTCCCATAAGTGCCATTGCCTTTGTGCGATTCTCCTCACGCACCAAATCCGCTATCATTGCGCTTATCACTCCTCCAACAGCTCCAGCTCCTTGCATTAACCTCCCTACAATCAGCCAATAAATATCCGCGCTCAAGGCACAGACGAGTGAGCCAAAAACAAAAACCACAAGCCCTAGCGCAATCATACTTTTGCGCCCAAATTTATCGCTTAGGAATCCAAAAGGAATTTGAAATAAGACTTGCGTCAGCGCATATCCACCCATTGCGATTCCAATTAGAATCGGGCTTGAGCCTTGAAGAGAGAGCGCATAAAGCGATAAAATGGGCATAACAATAAATAGTCCAAAAAACCTAGAAGCGAGAATGAGACTTAGAGGCAAGCTTTGCTTGATGAGGGATTCCTTTGCCATTTTGCGTCCTTATGCTAAAATTCCAAAACAAAAAAATGATTTTACCCAAAAATAAATAAAGGCAAGTTATGCGCTTAATCTTAGCAACTTCAAATCAAGACAAAATCAAAGAAATCCGACAAATTTACGCTTCATTTTCACAAGATTTTGGAGTAGAGATTCTCTCTTGGGACACACTGATGACGCCCTTTGAGATTACAGAGGACGGCACAAGCTTTCAAGAAAATGCGTTAATTAAATCTAGGGTGGTTTTTGAAATACTCAAAAATCAAGGGATTCTAAAAGTGCGAGATATTGTCTTATCCGATGACAGCGGAATCTGCGTAGAGAAGCTAGGAGGTGCACCGGGGATTCGTAGCGCAAGATATAGCGGAGGTGGAGCGGAGGAGAATTTAGAAAAACTGCGTAGCGAAGTAAAAAGACTAGGCGGAATCTCAAGGGCACATTATTGCGCGTGTATTGGCATTAGCTCCTTTGTAAGCGATTCTAGTGCGCACGGGTTTATGTATGGACAGGTGATTGCAGAGTGTCGCGGAGAAAATGGATTTGGTTATGACCCGATTTTCATTCCCAATGGATTTAACAAAACTCTAGCCGAGTTAAGCAGTGAGGAGAAAAATTCCATTTCACATCGCAGAATCGCACTAGAAAATGCGCAGTATTTATTGCGTGCTTTGCTTGAAAAATAATCCATTTTTCTCTATGATTCCAAAAATAAATGCACATAAGGTATATCAATGAAACGAGCAATTAATCGGGGGGGGGGGACAGAATAAGCTAAACTTTCCTTTTATTTTGAAATTAAAACAACAATTTCAAAGATTTAGGCTCAAAAAAAGATTACTTCGCCATTATGCGCAAACATTTCCCCAATGTGCCAATTTGGCATTTTGCTTCCAAAGCAAAATCAAGAGTTTTGGGAATCTTGCAGAGAAAATACCATAGAAATACACCCAACAAAGTATCCCATAGAGATAGATTGGGACGGAATACAGAAAGTCTGCAAAGAACAAGGTGTGGTTTTAAAGTTTTTTATGGATTCTGATAAAAAACAAGAAGTGATGACAAAAATGATTCTAAATCCTAAGGGCAATTCTAACCCTTTTCAAAGCTTCATTGGTTGCACACTCAACCAATGCGCACAACTTTACGAGGGCAAGCTTTACCCTTCTGCTTATATTGAACATTTTAACAAGCATTTCTCGCAAAACTTGCAAATCACATCTTTAGACTTTATAGATATTCACAAGCCCAATCTTGCCTACCAAGAGATTCTGAATTTTATGGCAAAGCCATTGCCTTTTTGTCGTTATTGTGATACGATGAAATGGCAACACATCGGAGAATGGAAAGATTCTAAAAAAGATATTTCTGAATACTTAGGGTAATTTTTAAACGCAAAGATTCTACTTAAGACGGAGTAGAAAACTTAAAGCAATACTAGATTATAGATTGCTTCGCTACGCTCGCAATGACAAGGCAAAAAGCCCCACGATGACAGAAAGAAAGGGCAATGACGCAGCAAGCCATCACGAGCAAGTTTTAACTTGCGCGGCAATCCATAATAGCCCGCAATTTGAGGGAATTGCGAGATTCTATGAAATCGCAGGAATCTTAACTCTCTTTGAGCATTCGTCTTGCAAGTTTTTTTGCCTTGACTTCTTCTGCCTCGCGTTTGAGTGAAGCATAAAGTGTATTCGTATGGTCCTCTAGCATTTTTTGGCTATTGGTTGGCTTTTCACCCTCTTTTGGCGCAAGCTTAATGTATTCTCCATTGCTTTGGAGTTCGTGTGCTTTTGCATTGTCTTCACTTTGAATCTTGATGATTCCAAAGAGTTTATCGGCTAAATTGTCTTCAAAAATAGGTGTCATAAGCTCTACGCGACGTTCTAAATTTCTAGGCATTAAGTCTGCGCTAGCAAAATAAATTTGCACTTTAGCGTGCTTGAAGTAGTAGATTCTTGCGTGTTCTAGGTATTTGCCCACGATAGAAATCACGCGGATATTTTCACTCACACCCTTAATACCCGGTCTTAAGCAGCAGATTCCACGCACAATCAAATCTATTTTCACGCCCGCAGCCGATGCCTTATAAAGTGCCAAAATCACATCGGTATCTACGATAGAATTTGCCTTTAAAATAATGCGTCCGTCTTTGCCTGCTTTAGTTTCGTTTTCTATTAATTCCAAAATTTTTGGCTTAATTTGCAAGGGAGCGGCAAGCAAAGTATTGAGTTTGGATTTATGAGAGAATCCTGAAAGATTGTGGAAAAACTTTGTTGCGTCTTGTGTAAATTCCCGCTTAGAAGTCATATAACTAATATCTGTATATATTTTTGCAGTGCTAGGATTGTAGTTTCCTGTGCTTAAATGCACATATTCTCGCAATTCTCGTCCGATACTTTTAATCACAAGGGCAATTTTTGCATGTACTTTAAGCCCCGGAACACCATAGATGACATGCGCTCCTGCGGATTCTAATGCACGCGCCCAATGCAAGTTGTTTTCTTCATCAAAACGCGCTTTAAGCTCTACTAATGCAGTAACTTGTTTGCCATTCTCTGCCGCCTCAATTAACGCCTTAACAATGGGGGAATTTTTCCCTACGCGATAGAGTGTCATTCGGATAGAAAAAACATCGGGGTCTTTTGCCGCACTTTGGATAAAATTCACCACAGGATCAAAACTCTCATAAGGTTGGAACGAAAGAATATCTTGAGAATCTAGCACAGAGAAAATATTTGCATTAGAATCTAGTGGGGGTAAGATTTTAGAAGTGTAGCTTGGGAAAGTCAATTTAGCAAAGTTTTTGTTGCCTACAATCTCCCAAAGAATATTGGAATTCATTGGTGCTTCGCACTCATAAATGTCTTCAGGAGTTACTTTAATATATTGCTCTACAAAGTTTTTTAGCTCCAAATCATCGGTTTTCTGAATCTCTAAGCGGATAATCTCTCCTTTGCGGCGGGATTTCAAACCCTCCGTCATTAGAGCCATAAAGTCATCACCCTCTTCCTCTTCAATCTCCATATCTGCATTTCTTGTAACTCTAAATGAAGTCCAACTCATCACCTTAAAGCCCGGGAATAACTCATTTGTAAATTCTGCAACAATGGAATCTGTATGGAAATAAGTATCACCTAAGCGCACGAATCCGGGTAACATTCGTGAAATACGAGTCATACCAAATTTAATCTCACTTGGATTGTCAATGCTTTGGAGTTTGAGTGCCAAAACATAGCTAAGGTTATTTAAATGCGGAAAAGGGTGTGTCGCATCTACCGCAATTGGCACAACAATAGGATAAAGATGATTGATAAAATATTCTCGCAATTCCTTTTTCTGATTCTTGTCCGCTTCATTATAGGTTTTGATACATAAGCCAAGCTTGCTTAATTCTTCTCTGATTTCAAAATAGCACGCCTCTAATCGTTGTTTTTCTAGTTTCAGATAACTACGAATCTCATCTAATTGCTCTTTTGGCGTCAATCTGTCTGGACCGCTCTCTGTAATGCGCGCACTATAAAGTCTTTTTAAACCTGCAACCCTCACCATATAAAATTCATCTAAATTTGTGCCATAAATAGCAATAAACTTTAAACGTTCTAAGAGTGGATTATTAGAATCCTGTGCTTCACTCAACACGCGCGTATTAAAGCGCAACCAAGACAACTCACGATTGATAAAATTTGCTGGCTTGTTAAAAGTATTTGGTGCCATTTTTACTCCTTTTGCTTAAATTGTTCTTATTTATTATAATAAAATTCGCATAAAACTTACCTTGAAAAAGCAACAATAAGGTTTAAGTTGTAATTTTGTATCATTTGCCTTTAAATTTATTGCGGGATAATCAACGATGGAAAAACTAAATTATAAAGATTCTGGTGTAGATATTGTAGAGGGAAATGCACTTGTTGAAAACCTAAAAGAGCTTGTGAAACAGACTTTTAATCCTAATGTCTTGGGTGGAATCGGCTCTTTTAGCGGGGCATTTTTACTTCCTAACAATTACAAAGAACCTGTTCTTTTAGCTGCAACAGACGGCGTAGGCACGAAACTAAAGCTTGCAATTGATAGTGGAATTTTAGATAGTGTTGGGATTGATTTAGTTGCAATGTGCGTCAATGATTTGATTTGCAATTTTGCAACTCCTTTGTTTTTCTTGGACTATTATGCCACAGGCAAACTCAATAAAGATTCCGCTTTAGAAGTCATTAGAGGAATCACGCAAGGCTGTTTAGAAGCAGAATGCGCGTTGATTGGTGGAGAAAGCGCGGAAATGCCCGGAATGTATCAACACAAAGATTTTGATTTAGCCGGCTTTGCAGTTGGAATCGCAGAACGCGCAATGATGCAGAGAGAATCACAAGTCAAAGCAGGCGACATACTCATCGCTTTGCCAAGCAGTGGGATTCATTCCAACGGCTATTCTCTTGTGCGCAAGATTCTTTCTTCTCATCATATTGCATTGGATTCCACATTTGAGGGAAAACCACTGATACAAACGCTCCTAACGCCAACTAAAATTTATGTTAAAACTTTCAAAAAACTACAAAACAAAATCAAAGCTCTTGCGCATATCACGGGAGGAGGGTTGATTGAAAACTTACCGCGCGTTTTGCCACAAAATGTTTGCGCAAAAATCATCACAAAAAATATCCAATCTCTACCAATTTTTGATATGCTCTGTCAATATGTAGAGGAAGAAGATAAATACAGAACTTTTAATATGGGCGTTGGAATGGTATTAATCGTGGAAAATAGCGAGGTGGATTCTGTCATTAAAGAATCTGGAGGATATGTTTTAGGCGAGTTAATCAATGGAGAAAAAGCTGTAAAATTTCTTTAATTTAAAAAAATTTATGCTATAATATAAAGATAAACATTGAACTTAAATCTTATTTATGATTAAGTTTTAAGTGTTTCAATTTTATCTACGAAAGTGAAATGATTTCTATGCTTGAAAGTCTAAAAAAATTTTTAAAAGTTTATCCATTACCAATTTTTGTGCTATTGCTTAGCTTTGTAATTTATTATTCTGCTTTTGAAATCATACGCAAAAAAGAAATTACTCCTATTGCTGCAGAAACGGAAGCGGATTCTATGCTTAGCAAAGAAAATAAAATCGCAACAAATATTGCAGAATCACCAACAAAACCTTTCATAGAATCCAATCCAACACAATCACAACAAGAGGTGCAGACAACAGAAAATTTATCCGCACAAGAGGTGCAAAATCAGCCAATACAGCCACCAAAAACTTATCTCTCTACAAATGTCAAATCTTTAAATATTCGTCAAGAGCCAAGCACAACTGCAGCTATTGCTGGCAAGCTCACACCAACAGAACAAGTGATTCTTTTGGAAGAGAAAGGTGATTGGATTCTTATTGCAGACGCAGGAGATGAAAAGCCGCTAGGTTGGATTATGAAAAAATTTAGCTATGAAATTACATTTCCAATTCAAGTTCTTTCACAAGAACAAAATATAGAATTGCCAAAATCTCTTGTCGCACCTGTTTCTACGACAGCTAACAAAATCTATGTTACCTCTAATGTGCGTTCTTTGAATATTCGTCAAGAGCCAAATGCAACCTCCGCTGTTATTGGCAAACTAACACCCTCCCATAAAGTAATCCTCTTAGAACAACGTGGGGAATGGATTATGATTGGAACATCTGAAGAGGGTAAAGTATTAGGCTGGATTCTCAAAAGCTATACACAAGAGATTCCAAAAGAAATTATGATTTCAGATACTAAACCCGCTAATGTAATAAATACGGAATCCAACCCAATTCCTGCTATGCCAAGCACACTTGTCCCAACACAAAATAACGCGCCCTTACAACAGACAATAACAAATGCTGCGAATGCGGAAATCCCAAATGTTCAAAATGCAAATACTCCGATTCAAAACACACAGGACACACCCATTTACACTTCCAAAGTTCCGAGCTTAAATATCCGCGAATTACCCTCCACAGACACGCCTATAATTGGGAAATTGACACCCAATGATTCTGTTATTATCGTAGAAACACAAGATGCTTGGGTAAGAATCTTAGATGCTAATACACCTTCTATCAAAAATGGTTGGGTTGTTCGTCGCTCTCTTGTTACAAGACAATAGCTTCAACCTCAAAACGCGACTTTCAAAAGTAAAGGAATCCTATGCAGTTTGCAGTAATTGGCAATCCGATTCATCATTCCCTCTCTCCTATTTTGCACAATTCTGCTTTCAAATCTTTGGGAGTCGTCGGCTTTTATAGTCGCTATTTATTAGAGAATCCCGAAAATTTTTCTAGCCTTAAAAATCTGCATTTAACAGGTGCAAATATTACCGTGCCTTTCAAAGAGATTGCATTTAAATCCTGCAATGAAGTCTTTGGAATCGCACAGGAAATTGGTGCAGTCAATACCCTTGTGTTTGAAAAAGAAAAAATACTAGGTTACAATACAGACGCTTTAGGATTTTATCAATGTATAGAATCCCTAAACCCAAAAAATACTTTAATTATTGGGGCAGGTGGCTCTGCAAAAGCTCTTGCTTGTATCTTAAAAGCAAAAGGCATCTCTACAACAATTCTCAACCGCTCGCAAAGCCGTTTAGAGAGCTTTATTGCATTGGGATTCCACACCGCAACTTTTGAAAACTTCACTCCAAAAGAATGTTTTGACCTCATCATCAACACTACTCCTGCGGGATTAACAAACGATTCTCTCCCCTTAGATTCTACGCTTCTTGCTCCACTATTAGATTCTACCAAGTTTGCTTTTGATTTGGTTTATGGGAGAGAAACACCCTTTCTAACGCTTGCAAAGAGTTTAAATATCCCCCATAGCGATGGCAAACAAATGCTGATTAATCAAGCGATTTTAGCATTTGAAATCTTTATGGAATCGCAAAAGATTCCAATAAACAAAACAATTTTGCGCCAGAGTATGCAAACTGCACTTTAATATGCTACAATAGCTCCATTCTAATTTAAAGGCAACCCTATGCACACCATTATCACTTCGCGACATTTTGAACTAACAGATTCTATTAAAGATTATATTTATCATTTAACCGAGAGTTTGGGAAAATATAATTTAGACATCTTGAGTGTCCGTGTCGTTATTTCCTATCAAGAAAAAAAGGGGCACAAAAAGGGCGAGAAAAAGAAAAAATGTCTTTTCAATATTGATTTGACGCTTTCTTTAGCTCACGCTAACACCGTAGTGATTAATCAAAATGACAAAGACCTTTATGCTGCGGCAGACCTTGCTATCTCGCGTATGCACAAAATCTTGCGTCGTTATCACGATAAAATCCATCACAAGCAAGCAATCCCAAGCGAAACTATTGTGGCAAATCAAATCTTACGCGATGAAGCAAGCGCACACAAGGGTGAGGACGAAATCGTGCCGATGGATTTAGATTTGCACAAGCCTTTGGATATTGAAGACGCGCTAGAGCGTCTTAAAAGTAGCTCGCAACAATTCTTTGTCTTTAACGACAAAGATTCCAAAATGCGTGTCATTTATAAACGAACTGATGGCAAATACGGGCTATACTAAACAAATCTGTCTCGTAGGCGGTGCAGTGCGCGACAAACTCCTATGCCTACCCATCAAAGATAGGGATTATGTCGCGGTAGGTTATAGCGAAAAAGACTTTAGCCATTTATCACGCGTGGGTAAAAGCTTCCCTGTTTTTTTGCGTCAAGATGGCTCGCAAATCGCCTTAGCACGCAGAGAAAAGAAAGTTTCCGCAGGTTATAATGGATTTTGCGTGCAAACAAAGCAAGTCTCGCTACAAGAGGACTTGAAGCGGCGCGACTTGACAATTAACTCTATTGCTCTAGATGAAGCAAAGGGCGAATATTACGACCCCTTTAATGGAATCCAAGATTTAAAAAACAAGATTTTGCGCCACACTTCCGAATCTTTTTGTGAAGACCCTTTACGTGTGCTTAGAATCGCAAGATTTCGCGCACGCTTTGGAATCTGTTGGAAAATCCACCCCAGCACAAAAGTGCTAATTTATCAAATGCGCAAAGAACTAGAATCGCTTGAGCCAAACCGCGTTTATCGCGAAGTAGAATCCGCAATGCAAGCCCCCAATACTTCTTTGTTTTTTGAAACACTTTTTGAACTAGGAGTTTTGGATATTATTTTTCCACATCTCTATGCGCTCACCACCTTAAAAGAGGGCAATTTACACCATTTAGAAGCCTCCGTGTTTGCACACACAATGGAAGTTTTAAAAATCACCGAATCGCTAGCAAAAACCCTCCAAGCAACACAACAAATTTCAAACAAACAACTTTTAATTTTGAAATTCGCCGCTTTATATCACGATATTGCCAAACCTTATTGTTATCGCCATTTTGGCAATTCTAGCGGACACGATAAGCAAGAATATATTTTGCCTGCTCTTGATATTTTTATTCCAAAATCTATCCAAAAACCGATGTTGCAACTCATCAAAAACCATACCAAAATTTACAAACTAGACGAAATGCGTCCCTCTAAAATAATAGAGTTTTTTGATTCTTTTTGCAGAGACAAATCCTTGTTAAACCTGCAAATTGCCTTGCTCTTCGCTGACAGAAAAGGGCGCATTGATTTGCAAGATTCCACAACCCAAAGCAAAGATTCTCCTTACGATTCTCTTTCCAATCAAGCTTTTAGACAACGCATACTTCAAACTTTTAATGCACTCAATGCTTATTCTCCCAAGCTCTGGCTAGAATCCCAAAAGAACCTCCCCAACGCACAAGCTATTAAAGCGCATATTTTGCAAGAAAAAATCAAGATTTTAGATTCTGTTTTTTATCAAGTCTAGTTTCAAATTCTCATATTTGTGATAATGTGTTGCGCACAACTTGCGTAGCAGTTTGCCTATGCGCAGTCATTGCAATGACAAGGCGGTTTGCTTTTGTCTTTGTGAGAAAATTTTCGTGGTGTGCGAAACACTCACCCACGAAGTGAAAATCCATACAAAATACGCAACAATTGGATAAAAACTTAAGTTACAAAATCTAACTTTTACTTATTTGTCAAGATTTTAATTTTTTCCAAACATTTATTTCGCAAACGATATAAAGTAGCAATCTCCATACACATTAGTCCAAATATCACAGAATGCATTGAAAATGTTGCTCGTTTATAAACCGGAAATTCTATACACAAAGAGAAAAAGATTACGACAAAAGATATAAGGGCTATATAGAAAAATTTTCTTCCCCTGTATTTGCGGTAAATTCCATAATGAAAAATGCTATAAATTAGCACGACAGGAATACTATAAAACATCAACAAAGTATAATGTGCTCTAGGTCCAACGCCAGAGTAGCTATAATCATACACTTTAGAAGCGTATTCCAAAGCACGCAATCCCATAAGGAAATTTCCAGATACTAAAAGCAAAAAAATGCAAAACAAAAAAACTTCCAATAAAATAGGCAAGAAAATCCTCATTAGCAATTATTCTGCTGTAAATTCTGTCCCAATTCCCGCACTTGTGAAAAGCTCCAAAAGCAAAGAATGCGGAATCCGTCCGTCAATAATATGAGCTTTCCCTACCCCATTTTTAACACAATCCAAACACGCCTCTACTTTTGGAATCATTCCACCACAAATCGTGCCATCGCGGTAGAGATTCTCGGTTTGAGCAATATTCAAGGATTCTATAATCTCGCCATTTTTATCCAATACACCTTTGGTGTCGGTTAAAAAAATTGCGCGCTTTGCTCCTGTGGCAATCGCAATCGCGCTTGCAGCAGAATCTGCATTGATGTTAAACCCCGGGTGTCCTGCTTCTTCTCCACAAGCAATCGGTGCAATCACCGGAACGAGATTTTGAGCAAGCAGATTGTCAATCACTTCACCGCGCGTTTCAATGATTTCACCTGTATAGCCATACCTGCCATTTTCCTTTGGCTTTGCTTGGAACAAAGAAGCGTCTTTGCCACTTAAACCTAGAGCATTCACCCCGTGAAAATTCAAAAAGGCTGTAATTTCTTTATTAATCTCCCCGCTAAGCACCATTTCTACGATTTTTAGTGCGTCAATACTCGTAACTCGCAATCCATCTACAAATTCACTTTGAATCTTAAGTGCGTTTAATAGCTCATTAATGCGCTTCCCACCGCCATGCACGATGATGGGCTTGATTCCCAACATATAAAGCATTACAATATCAATTGCGAATTGCTCCTTTAGATTCGGATTGATTTGCGCCGCACCTCCATATTTAATCACGATTTTAGAACCACGAAAAAACCGAATATAAGGTAGCGAATCCAAAAGAATAGAAACAATTTTAGAATAATTACGCATTTTGCCTCTTTATATAGTAAAATAATGCGAAATTATAACCAAAAGGATTGCAAATGCAAGAGAAAATTGTGTTTTTGGACGGACTAAGCTTGGGAGAACACGATTTGCAGGAAAAACTACTCAAAAAACTCCCAAATGTAGATTATACAGAGTATCCTACAACCACACCAGAACAGACATTAGAGAGGGCAAAAGGTGCTACAATCGTGCTTAGCAATAAAGTCGTATTAGATGCTCCTATTTTAAATGCTCTCAAAGAAACCTTGAAACTCATTTGCATTACTGCTACCGGAATGAATAATGTGGATTTGGAGGTGGCAAAAGAATGTGGAATCGCGGTAAAAAATGTCGCGGGCTATTCTACAAAAAGCGTGGCACAACACACTTTAATGATGGCATTAGCATTAAGTGCAAAGTTGCCGCTTTATGATTTTTTCTGCAAAAGCGGTTACTACACTTCTAGCGCACTTTTTACGAATCTTGCCAAACCATTAGAACTACTTTACCGCAAAAAATGGGGAATTATAGGACTAGGAAACATAGGACAAGAAGTAGCGAAGCTAGCAACTGCCTTTGGTGCGGAAGTTTGCTATTATTCTACTAGCGGTAAAAATCTCAATGCAACTTATCCGCACAAGGATTTAAAGACGCTTCTACAAGAATGCTTTGTTGTCTCTATCCACGCGCCACTAAATGACAATACGAAAAATCTATTAAATAAAAATAATTTGCATCTTATGCAAAATGGCTCAATTCTAATCAATGTCGGACGAGGCGGAATCGTGAATGAAGAGGATTTGGCAGACGAGTTAAAAAAACGCGAGATTTATGCGGGATTTGATGTTTTTACAAAAGAACCCATACCGCAAAATCACCCTTTCTTAAATGAAGAAATAGCTAATCAACTAGTTTTGACTCCTCATAATGCTTGGGGATATGAGGAAAGCAAATGCGTATTGATTGACGGGGTGATAAACAATATCACGGAGTTTTTGAAATAATTTAAATTTAATATAGAAAAATCATAAAAAAATTTTATGGAAACTTTAGAATCTCTAGGACTAGTGGGATTGTTACTTGTCTGCTTTTTGGCAAGCAGTCTTTATCCGCTAGGCTCTGAAGTCTTTGTGTTGGGCTTCGTATCCTTAGGATATTCCGAATCTATCGTGTGGTGTGTCGCCACATTCGGTAACACACTTGGTGCACTGACAACTTATGCGATTGGCTATTTTGGCAACGATTATTTACTCAACCGATACTTCAAAAACACGAGCCAAAAAATCCATCGTTACCAAGACAAAATCCAAAAATACGGATTCTGCTTTGCATTTTTTAGTTTTTTGCCCTTTTTAGGCGATGTGTTTGCCCTCGCACTTGGCGTTTATCAATATTCTTTTATCAAGGCGGTTTTCTTTATTGCACTTGGCAAAGGCTTGCGATATTTGGTGCTTTTGGGTGCATTTTCTTGGTGGCAAGCAGCAGGTTAAAACTTGCCATTGCGTCCTTGCAAGAAATGAGTTTTAGCAAGAGACGAAGCAATCTATAATCTTGCATACTTTAAGCTTTGCAATAAAATCTTTAAACCCCCTTGCCCTCTTTAGAATCCTTTAGCAAGGTTTGTATTATAGAATCACTTTTAGAATCGGATTTAGTAAAAATGTTTTGAGGGATTCCATAAGCGTTAAAAGCTTGTTTATTTTTCAATTCTTGATTCTCTTTTTCTAGTTTGTCTCTTTTCTATAAGACTTCAAAGAAAGTTTGGGTATTCGTTATAAATTACAGAGTCTTAAAATGAAGTGTAAAGGTTTTTTAATTTTTCTGTTTATTTGAGGTTGTTACGCAAGGGAACAAGTTTATTGCACTTCAATCCTGCCATTATGACGACAAATTTTACCCTCTAGTTCATATTCAAACAAAACTGCCCCAAACTTCAAAAACGCTTCCTCAAAGAGTGGATTGCCTTTACAAAATTCTAACACCTCATCTTTTACCGCTATTGTTTGATTTGCAGAATCCTGCTTGCATTCCTCTTGGAATCCTAGCAATTCTACAAACTCATCTATATCCCAAATCACTTGCGCTTTGCCCTCTTGAGCCAAACTTTGAGTGCCTTGACTTTGCCCTATCTGATGAGGTGGTACGAAGATTTGTTTGCCAAGCTTTAGTGCATAATTCGCGCTTCGCATTGACCCACTTTCTAAATCTGCTTGAGGGATAATCACATATTCTCCAAGACTAACGACCAATTTGTTGCGCTCCAAAAACGAAAAAGCGCGGGGAGAATAAGGAGAATCAAATGGACTTAAAATCAAAGCATCTCGGTAAATCTGCTGAATGATTTTTGCATTTGTGCGCGGATAGATAATGTCCAAAGAAGCAGGCGAAACCATAATGGTATTGGGTAAGGCATATTTATGTGCAATAATATCTATGCCAAGCGCGCCTCCACTCACAATTACCGCGCCCTTATTTGTAAGCTTGCGCGCAAGAGTTTGGGTGAAATTTTGAGCATAAGGGTTGGGATTCCGCGTGCCGACAATAGTAATTTTACGTGAGTTTAATAATTCTAAATTGCCGCAGTAAAAAATCTGCTTTAAACCCAAATACGACAATTCAGTCGGAATTGTAGGCAGAATCGCAAAATCTTTTAAGGACTCCAAACTATTTCTTTAGGATTCTTTTTGAACCAGATAAATGACAATTGTATCCACAAAACCATAACGACGATAACCATCACCCTCGCCATCACCCTCAAACTCATCTAGGATTTCTTTGGCTGGGTGCTCTTGGAGCAATCTAACTAATTCTATGCTTTTACCAAAACGTTCAAAATAACGTTTGATTGTAATCACCCAATTCACATCGGCACTTTGCAAGTTTTGCTGAATCTGACTTAAATAAGCTGTTTTTAAAAGTGAGCCAATTTTATCTACCCAATAATGCACTT
This sequence comes from Helicobacter ganmani, assembly GCF_003364315.1. NCBI lineage: Bacteria > Pseudomonadati > Campylobacterota > Epsilonproteobacteria > Campylobacterales > Helicobacteraceae > Helicobacter > Helicobacter ganmani. Next base: position 53,663 of record NZ_NXLS01000010.1, read on the forward strand.
CCATATACTCGCCAAAAACAACCATTGCGCGCTTTGCATCTCCTGTTTGCGCGTAGGTTTTTGCTTCTTCATAACATCTTAAAAAGTCTTTTGTGAAATCCTTAAACTGCTGCATAGAGCGCAAACTTTCAATTTCATCTACCAAGGAATAGACTTTTTTAATGTCTTTTGCTTCAATCGCTATTAAGAGATTCTCTTTTTGTTGCATTAGCACAATGCGTTCATTTGCTGCGCGCTTTAGTGTTGGAAAAACAAGAAGAGTTTCTGCAATTTTTTTTGCCTCATCGTAATGGAAGTTTTTTTCTAATTCAATCAGATTTGTGAGCATTCGCTCGCCCACTAAAAGCACTTTTTTATACAAATCCGTCTCGCGCAAGAATGAAAATTGAAAGGTTAAGCTAAAATATTCCTTGAAATTTTGCTTTTTAATCAGCATATCTGCTTTTTCAAACACATCGCAGTTACGCAAAAGCTGCACAATGAGTTCTTTTTTGGGCGTATTGTTAAAAGGTGCTAAAGCCTGCTCTGCCAAACGCTTATTGGTGCTTGCATTTTCCATAAGAAGTTTTTTGGCATTAAAAAATGCTTTATTCCAGATATTTTCTAGCTTTTCATAGGCTTGTGTTTTAACTAAAAATTTCGTTGTCTTTAGCATCTCGTAGGCTTTGGTGAAATCTTTTTTATTAACTAACTCTAAAAAAGTCTTTACCCCCTCCTTTTGAGACAAATAAAAGTCAAATTCATTCTTTTTTGATTCATTGACGACAAAGGGTGCAGTAAGTTCCACTGCTTTTTCTATTTCATTTTCATTCAACAATGCAATGGCTTCATTTAGGATTTCGGGCCACACTTCATCAAAGATTTTCGTCAAGGGGTGAATGCTTAAAAATACATTTTTATTAATCGCCTCACGTGCGCTTTTGTAATCTTTTTTTTGCAAACTAGATTCCAGCTCCTCTCTACCTTCATTATAATCAATAATCAAAAGTGCTCCGTCAATAGAACCGATATATAAATGTCCGTGAGAAAAAGCCAGTGAGGCTGTGCCAGCGTGTTCGTTGTTAATCTCCATAGCTTTTGAATTATCTTTCAAAGACAAGACATAAAGCATATCTGAACGCGTGCCAACAAGTGCGTAATTTTCTTCCTCTGTAATGGCAATACTTGTGGGCCAAAATGCAAAAGGGTATTCTTGCGAAATAATTTTGCCCTCTTTTAAGCTAAAAATAATGCTTGCATTGTTGCGACATACTAACAAAATTTTTTCATCGTGTTCAAAAAAACAAGAATCCTCTACAACATCGTTTGTAGCAAAATTAAAAGCGATTCTATGTCGCAAAACATCAAAAATCATCGTAAATTTATCAAATCCGCTAATTGCAATAAAATCGCCGCTTTTAGAAAAGCGAATCGTAGAAATATAATCCGAGCGCGCCAATAAAGAGGAAATAGCCAAAAAGCTACGTCCTTCATATAAAAAAACTCTTCCGTCTTGCCCACCTGTGGCAAAAAATCTCCCATCGTGAGAAAAAGCACAAGATTCTATATCGCCATCGTGGTCTTCTAATGTCGCAATGTGTTTCAAAGTAGAACCATTGAGTTCTAAAACAAATGCTTTCCTTTCACCCATAATAGGAAAACAAAAATAAGAATGCGGAGAGATTCCAAATGCGTGCGAATAACGATGCGGAGATTCTATATCTTTAATTACTCGGATACTTGTTCCAATATGTAAGTTTTGATTGATTTCAGAAATATAAAAAACATTATCAATACAAAAAGTGGAATCTTTTACACACGCAATATTTAAAATGCTCCCTTGTAGCTGGCGAGTTTCTGTTGGAGTTGTCATTGCGAATCCCTTAAAAATCCTAAAATTCTCAATATTTTAGCATAATTCTTTATAAAATTGTTATGGTGCAATAATTTCATTCACATATACAAGCTCTACCCCGCTTTTGGATAGATAATTTTCTGCATTTTTAAGAGCTAGCAAAGTCTCTTTGTGAGGGTGTCCAATCGCAATAGCATAACCCTTAGTCTTCGCTATTTTCACCGCTTGGATTAGATTTTGTGTAATTTTTGAAATATTCAATTCATTATCCAAAAACACATCACGTTCCAAATAGTTGCTTTGGCAAGGATTGAGTTGCCCCATAGAATGTGTAGAGTAAAATACACTTGTTTTGGTATTGGGAGCTGTTTTGGAATCAAGAAAACTAATTTTATTTTTATTAAGCGTCTCTAAAAGTAGCGTCATAGAATCTAAATCCTGCGTGAATTTACTCCCTGTATGATTATTGATATAGGTAAGTGTTGGAAAATCTTGCTTAATTGCTTGGATTCTTTGTTGAATTTTGTTTTGTGAATCTCCAACAAACAGCCATTCGTGCTCTGCTTGATAAAAGTCCAATGCCTCAAGTGGCAAATGCACCATATAAAAAGGAGCGAGTTTCGCAATTTTTGGAGTTTTTGGATTCGCCTTGCTTTTGGGAAAAAGCGAGGGAGTAATCTTGTAATGAATTTTAGTTATTGCCTGATATTGTGCGAAATTCCCAATATCATCAATAATAATTGCAAGCTGCGGCTTCGTTCGGCGACATAGTGCAGATTCTTTTGTTTCAGATGAATTTTCCTGCATTTTAGCAAGAGCGGATTCTTTTTGTGTTTCTTGAGATTCTTTTGTTGCATTAGATACGACTTGTTTTTTAAAAACCTCCGAATTATCTGTGTCTTGAGGTTGTGTTTGGGAGATTTCTTTTGAGGATTCCGCGAGAGAACTTGCCTTAAGTGCTTCTAAATTTTCTTTCAAAAAATCAATATTTTTTTGGATTAACTCTGCATTGCTTTGCATTATAGTCGCATTTGATTCCTTGCTTGATATGATTTTTGAGACTTGAGAATTTTCTTGTGTTTTTGTTTGCAAGACAGGTTTTGATTTGGGAGTTTTGGGGATAAAGTTAAAGCTAAGCAATACGAGCAATAATGCAATAATACCAATAGTTATGGGCTTTACTTTATCCATATATTCAATTATTTTTCTAATAGAATCTCAACTTCAAGTGTATTAAAATTTTGATTTGAATCTGTTTTCATATCAATTTTTTGAGCTTTTGTGTATTTTTTAATCACTTCTAGTATCTCTTCTTTCATTTGCTCCATATAAGGCACATTAATTGCGCGTTCGTGAGCTAAAATCAATGTTAAGCGGTCTCTTGCTTCCTTAGCAGAAGATTTTTTGCTACCGAAGAATTTATCCATTAAACTCATGAAAATAACCTTCCAAAGAATCCCTTTTTGGCTTTCAATTCCAAATAGGGTACTTCTTCACCCAAAATCCGTTTTGCAATATTTTGATAAGCAAGAGCAGAAAGAGAATTACCATAAATCACAGGTTCTCCCGTGTTAGTAGAAGAGATGATTTTCTCATCTTCTGGCACAATTCCAATAAGAGGCAAAGCAAGAATATTTAGCACATCTTCTACACTTAACATTTCACCTTTTTCTACCATTTCAGGTTTTAGTCTGTTAATAATCACATGCTTTAGCACTTCTTGCCCTTCTTGCGCCTTTTTGCTTTTTGCATCAATGATTCCAATCACCCTATCTGCATCACGCACGCTCGAAACTTCTGGTGTTGAAACAATCAATGCGCGGTCAGCCAAAAAAATAGAATGCTCAAATCCCCCCTCAATTCCTGCTGGAGAATCCAATAAAACAAAATCAAATTCTTCTTTGAGTTTATGAATTAACCCTGAAACTTTTTCTTTGTCTAAAATATTTTTATCCTTGCTTTGACTTGCGGGCAAAAAATAAAGATTTTTAGTTTTTTTATCATTGATAAGAGCTTGGGAAAGATTGCACTCCCCCTCCATCACATTGACAATATCATACACGATACGATTTTCTAAGCCCAAAATCATATCTAAATTACGCAAACCAATATCAAAATCTACCGCTACAACTTTCTTACCCACACTTGCCAACCCCACAGCAAGATTCGCAGTTGTTGTGGATTTGCCCACACCACCTTTGCCGGAAGTAATCGTAATCACACATCCACTCAAAATCACACCTTCAGTTTAAAATTAAGCTAAAAATTGTAGCTTTTGAAGCATTTAATATAGATTAAACATAAAAAAATTTTAAAAAAGGCTTGGAGTTAAAAGCGACTTTAGACGATAACTTTGGCGATGAACTGGGCAAAATCCACATTTCTGAATCTTCTCTAAATGTGCTTTTGTGCCATAACCCTTGTTATGAGCAAAATCATATTGAGGAAATTCCTTGTGCAATGCTAACATTTCAGAATCTTTTACACTCTTTGCCAAAATACTTGCTGCGCTGATTGTATGAAGTTTGGAATCTCCCTTGACTAGAGTCTTTAAATGAGGAATCCCAAAGGCACAATTTCCATCAAACACATAAAAGGGCGCATTTAAAGAACTTAAAATCTCAAGCAAAGATTCCTTTATGCACACGCTCAAGCCCTTTTCATCAATTTGCTTAGAAGTTTTTTGGACAATATGGAATCGCGCACAAGATTGAATCTCCACACTCAAAGAATCTCGGACAGATTGGGAAAGCTTTTTAGAATCTTTAATCCTCTCCAAAAGACTTTGAATAGGAGATTCTAAGACAACTCCACAAACAAAAAGCGAACCCGCTATGCAACCTCTCCCGGCTTCATCTATCCCACAAACTTCAGGATATTTTGACAAAGGAATCGTGAGTGATTCTAAGGTTTGCTGTAAAGCATTAGAGGACAAAGCAAGGTTTATCAGAGGATTCTGTTTGGACATTATTTCAAGACAAATCGCAAAACTTCTTTAAATTCGCTGACAGGGTGAATCTTCAAGCCATCTCTTACCTCTTGTGGAATCTCGTCCATATCACGTTCAAAATTTTTCTTTGGAATCAGTACTTCTTTCATACCCGATTTATAAGCAGCAATGAGCTTTTCTTGCAAACCGCCAATAGGCAAGACTTTGCCTCTTAAAGTTAGCTCGCCCGTCATTGCGACATCACCCCGCGCTTTTTTGTTTGTCAGCAGTGAAGCAAGTGCGCTCGCAATTGCGATTCCTGCACTTGGTCCATCTTTTGGTGTTGCGCCCTCTGGCACATGCAAATGCACATCTAAGCGATTATAAACCTCACTTGCACTAGGTTGGATATTTTCTTCTTTTTCTTTTGGGGTTTGAGGGATTAACTTACAATCCACCTTGAGTACTCCACTATCAATCAAAGATTTCACATAAGAATAGGCAATTTTCGCACTTTCTTTCATCACATCACCCAAATTTCCTGTTAAATTCAAGCCTCCCTTGCCTTTGATTTTAAGTGCTTCAATCTTTAGAACATCGCCCCCTACGCTCGTCCAAGCAAGCCCATTAACCAATCCAACCTCTGCATTTTTGTTTGCATTTTCAAACTCAAACACGATTTTGTCTAAAAATTCGTGTAAGTTTTTGGAAGTGATTTGCACTTTTTCTTGCGGAGATTGTAAAATGTTTTTTGCCACTTTGCGCAAGATTTGTGCAATCCTACGACGCAGATTCCGCACTCCTGCTTCTCTCGTGTATTTCTCAATCAGCATTTTTACCGCACTAGGCGAAAAGCTAATCTCGCTATTTTGCAAACCATGTTTTTTCAGCTCTTGGGGAATTAAATATTTTTTGGCAATTTGTTCCTTTTGGCTTGGTGTGTAGCTATTAATATTGATAAACTCCATTCTATCACGCAAAGGTGCTGGAATCGCGCTCACATCGTTTGCCGTTGCGATAAAAATCACTTGTGATAAATCCAAATCAAAATTTGTATAATAATCTCTAAACTCCTTATTTTGCTCTGGGTCAAGAATCTCTAACAACACAGAGGAAGGGTCGCCACGAAAAGAATTATGAATCTTATCTATTTCATCTAGCACCACAACTGGATTCATTTCTTTTGCGTCAATCAAACCCTGCACGATTCTACCGGGCATTGCACCAATATAAGTGCGACGATGTCCGCGCAACTCATTGACATCTTCTAAACCACCCAACGCAATTCGCACCAATTTACGCTTCAAAGCAGTGGCAATAGAGTTTGCAAGGCTTGTCTTGCCCACCCCCGGAGGTCCGTAAAAACACAGAATCGTTCCTTTATTTTCATTGTTATTTCCTTTGCCACGCAATGCAAGCAACTCACGCACAGCAAAATATTCCACAATGCGCTCTTTTGGCTTTTCTAGCGCAAAATGGTCTTTGTTAAGCTGCTTTTCTACCCCATCAATATTCAGCGGTTTTTGTGCAAACAAACCAAAAGGAATCTCTAAAACCAATTCAATATAATTTTGCAACAAATTCGCATCTGCGCTGTCTTGGTGCATTCTTGAAAGTTTGGCAATTTGCTTGGAAATCTCCTTATAGGCGTCTTGGCTCATTTTGTTTTTTAGTTTTTCTAGTTTTTGGCGATATTCTTCTATCTCTGCGTCTTTACCAACATCTCCGCCCAACTCTTTTTGAATCTGTTTTAATTGCTCTTTTAAGAAATACTCTTTATTGACTTTTTCCATTTGAGAATTAACTTTGGTTTTAATTTCTTTTTGAATTTGCTGTGCGCGAATTTCCTCCATTACAATTTCAATGAGACTTAAAAGTCTTTCTTCGGGATTATTTTCTTTGAATATTTTATAAGCTTGGTCTTTTTTAAGCCGAATCGCACTCGCAATCAAATCTGCTGCACGATTAGGCTCCATTGTCTCGTTAATGCTTTTGAGTAAATCTTGAGGAAAGTTTTGAGAAATATTATAAAGATTGCGCAATCTTTCTTTCAAAACTGCCAAAATCGCTTCTATGCGCGCGACATCAAAGGGTAGAGAGATGATGGGTTCAATCTTTCCTTGCAAGGGCATTTTAGATTCTACATTCAACAAACGCCCACGACTTAATCCTTGAAACAGAATCTTAACGCGCCCTTCAGGCAATGCGACACGACGCATAATCACACCAATCACACCCACATCATAGAATCCTGTATCACTCTCTCCAAGCATACTAGTTTTAGAAGCAGTGATGAAAACCAATTTATCTTGAGATTCCATTGCAACTTCAATGGCTTTTAGATTTTCTTCATCACTAACAAATAAAGGTGCAATCATAAAAGGATACAAAAACATATCCTCTTCTACGATTACAGGCAAAGTTTTTGGAAATTCTCCATAACGTTCTAATTGCATATTTTCTCCTACCATTCAAAGATTCTTTGATACCACGGAGAATGCGCTTCTTTATAATAAACTTCTTTAATCCAAGCATTTTCATTGATTTTTTGCTGATAAAATTCAGCCGCATTCTCCTTGCCTCTGCGCTCATAAAGCTTAATAATTTCTTTATTGAGACTTAAATTTGCTAATTCAAGCTTTAAAAGCATTGTATCTACCATAGGGCGATAGCGCGAATAAGGATATTTTTTGTCAAAGGCTTTTGCTTCATTGATGGATTGCATTAATAATTTTTGGTCGCGGAATTGCTTGCCAAAAGCAAAATAATTTGCCTGTAATTTTAAATATTGCACAAAATCTATATTTTCTGCATTTCCAAAACGTTTTGTAAATTCATCAAAATAGAATCCCGCAAGCAAATATTCTTCTTTTTGCATATGTGCTCTTCCCAAAATCAACATTGCCTCACCTAGAAGCGGGGAATTTAAATGCTCACTTTGCAAAGAGACGAAATAACTATCGGCTTTTTCTAAATCATCGTTACGAATTTCTTTTAACATATTTTGATACCAATAATCCGCGGGTTTATTCACCTCATCTAGTGCCAAACCGCTATTGGTTTTAGAAGAACACGCGCCCAAAAAAACAAGAATGCAAAAACCATAAAAAGAAAATTTAATCCATCGCAACATAAAATAAATTCCTTAAAAACAAAGTTAAAAATTATAAAAATGGTCGTAATTATAGCGGATTTGACATAGATTTTATAATTTTTTTTTAAAATCAAATTGATTTTTTGCTTTTATTGCGATAAAATCTCACGCAAAACTTTTAGTAAAATTATTTCTATGATTTTTAAACGCTCATAAGCGAAGGAAAAAACAATGGAATTTGTAGTAAAATCTCCGATTTTAGGCTTTGAACATATCCACAAGATGGCATTAGAAAAAATCTCCAAAGACGATGAAACTTTTATGCAATTAAAAAGTTGCGAAAACGATGGCATTTCCTTTACTCTAGTGAATCCTTATGTGATGCGTACAGATTATGAATTTGAGATTCCATCTCCCGTAAAAGCACTTTTAGATTTAAAAGGCAAAACAAACACCGACCCACAAAACTCTAAACTCGTCATCTTAAACATTGTTTGCGTGAAAGAACCCATTGAAGAATCTAGCGTTAATTTTCTAGCCCCTTTGCTTTTTAATTTTGAAACTCTTACAATGGCGCAAGTCGTTTTAGAAAATTTCAAATATGAGAATTTCGGATTGTCCGAACCTATTTCAAAATTCTTTGACTTCTCCAAACAATAGAAACTCCGCAATGCAATCCTTAATTCTTTTGGGCTATGGCAAAATGGCAAAAGCCTTAGCACAAGGCTTGAAAAACAAATACAAACTATTGGTCTGCGGTCGCAATCTTGCAAAAGTTCAGTCATTTTGTGAGGAATTAAATTTAACTCCTTTATTTTTGGAAAACTCTACGATTCCATTAAAAGAATCCGATGAAATCTTGCTTTGTGTTAAGCCTTACGCACTCAATCAATTCCGTTTCAATGGCAAAGCAAAGTGCGTTTATTCTATCTTGAATGCCACCAGTCTTGAAACATTAAAAGCAGTCATAGAATCACAATATTATATTCGGGCTATGCCAAATATCTGCGCAAGCGTTGGACAATCTATCACGAGTTTGTGTGGTGATTTGGCTTTCCAAAAAGAAGCAATTGCTATTTTTGATTCTATTGGCAAAAGCGTATGGCTTGAAGAAAAGCATTTTCCTTTAGCCACTGCTTTGGGTGGTTGTGCTCCAGCATTTCTAGCCCTTGTTGCCGAATCACTCATTGATAGCGGAGTAACCTATGGTCTAACACGCGAAGATTCTACACAAATTGTGCGCACATTATTTAGTGGTTTTGCTAGTCTTTTAGAACAAAATCACCCCACATTGCTTAAAGAGAATGTGATGAGTCCGGGAGGCTCTACTGCACAAGGAATAGCGACTTTGGAAAAACATGCCCTTAAAAACGCTTTTTTAGAAGCAGTTTTGGCTTCTAAAAACTTCGCTTGAAACCAAAAACTCTTGCGATTTTAGGTGGCAGTGGTGCAGGCAAAACTGCTCTTTCTTTGGAACTCGCTTCAAACTATGATTGCGCGATTCTTTCATTAGATTCTTTAAGTGTTTATCAAGAAATTAATATTGCTAGCGCAAAACCTAGTTTAGGGGAGAGAAAAGGGATTCCACATTTTGGTATAGATGTATTACACCCCAACGAATTGCAAAATATTCATAACTTTATTCAAGAATATCATCGCGCGCAAGCATTTTGTCAAAAACACAACAAGCACCTCTTAATTGTAGGCGGCACAAGCTTCTATCTGAAAACTCTGCTTTGTGGGCTTTCACCCTCTCCCAAATTGTCTTCGTCTGAAAAACTAGAAATAGATTCTACGATTCATCATCTTGGTGATTTAAATGCACAATATGCGTATTTAAGACGAGTGGATTTACCTTATGCAAGCAAACTCAAACCCCAAGATTCTTACCGCATTGTGCGTGCATTGGAAATCTATTTTTCCACACAAACTGCACCGAGTGTTTATTTTGCCAACAATCCCCCCAAACCAATTTTAAAATCTTGTGAAATTTTTGAAATTTATTTTGCGCGGGAATTGTTAAGAACAAGGATTCAAGAACGTACACAAGAAATGCTAAATAAAGGACTTTTAAATGAAGTGCAAACACTTATTGCGCGCTATGGAACGCAACATCAATGGGCAAAAAGTATTGGCATTAAAGAAACATTAGCATATCTCAACTACCAAAAATCTTGGGATTCCTCCTCTACCAAACCACAATCTCCCATTTTTTCTTTAGAATCCCTTAAAGATTCTATCTCTTTGCACACAGCCCAACTTGCCAAGAGACAAGGCACCTTTAACAAAACACAATTCCCTCCACATTTTTGTGGCACCGCAAATGAAATTTATTCTCAAATTTCCTCACAAATTTTTTGTAATTTTTGCTAAAATGCCAAAATATTTTTAAAATTTATATATAGAAAGTATTAAATTTTTAAGATTACATATTGTATAATGAAATTTTAAATAAAATTTAAGCAATGCAAGAAAGGGTGGCTTATGTATAAAAAATTGTCATTGAAAGCAAAAATCTTGGTGCTTGCGCTTGGAATCATCGTGAGCTTGATAAGCATATTTGGCACGATTGAATATTTTAAGCAAGATATTATGCGAGATACAAGCATGGAAGTGCATAAGGCTGTGAGTGAGGAGGTAGAGCAAAAAATCAAGCTTTCTACGGATACTCTAGCAGAATCCCTAGGAGAGCTGATTGTAGGCTTAGATGAACCCTCACAAATCGCAATTATTGCAAAAGCTATTGAAAACTTCCGATTTGAATCAGACAAAAGCGGGTATTATTTCGCTTACAAAGAATATACTCCCGTGGCTCACCCTACGCGCAAAGACTTGATTGGCAAATCACTTTATGAGGCTAAAGACGCCGATGGAGTTTATTATGTAAGAGACTTATTCCAAACCGCAAAAACACAAAAACAGCAAACCAAATTTGTGCATTTTTCTTTTAGCAAACCTCTTCCTGATGGCACACTTGGCACAGCACAAAAAGTTGGTTATGCGACAATGATTCCAAACACTCAAAATATTTGGATTTCCACAGGTGTTTATGTGGATACTTTAGGAGAATATACAACAAAAATTTCTCACGATATTATAGGATTCATTGACTCATCACTCTTTAAAGCTTTTGTGATAGGAATTGCTGTTTTACTTGTGATTCTCGCTCCATTGTTTTGGGGATTTTATAGCAATCTTACTTTTAGCGTGCGAACCATACAAAGCAATCTTACCAATTTCTTCTCCTACCTCAACCACGATACACAAACAGCCAATCTCATCAAAATAGAATCCCACGACGAATTTGGCATTATGGCAAAAGAAATTAATCAAA